>QZLE01000088.1 GCA_004796365.1 Gammaproteobacteria bacterium
AAAGGGAAAGTGCAACTGATAAATGGCGTAAACCTCTGCGGCAAGATGCGTAAGTCTCTGGGCTCAAAACGCAACGAAATGAGCGGTGATGATATTGCAATAATTACTCGTACCTTTGGCGCCTTTGAAGTGGTAGATGCAACAACGCTTGATCAATTGGGTCTTGATAAACCAGCCGAGCAAAAAAGCAATCGTGGTCGTCAGTCTGAAGCATCCAAGACCGAAGCCCCTAAAACCTTCGCTAGTAAGATATTTCCCACCCATCAGTTTGGCTATCGCCGTATCACCATAGAACGCCCATTGCGTGAAAGCTATCAATTTAGTGATGAGCGTATAGCAGAACTGCGTTTTGCACCCAAGCCACTAAATGCAGCGATGAAATGGATAGATGAAACATATGGAACAGATTGGCAAAACCATCAAGAGGCAATCCGCAAGCACATCAAAAATCACTTTAGTGAGATTAAAGAGGCCAAGATAAAAGAGCTGTTAAACCCTAAAACGTGGGAAACTCAGCAGGCAATTTTTGACAAGGCCAAACAGCTGCAACAGGTTATTAGTACAGAACAATGCAATGACATGAACGGCTTTGACGAAGCCTTAAAAGCAGCCTGTAAGAAACTGGGTATCAGTCTGGATACCAAAGAGAAAAAACAGATAACAAATGCCGTTAGCTGGAAGAATCCGGAAGCGGAAAAGGTGATAAAAAAGATACATAAAAACGCCAAGGCCAACCCGATCTATGGCCTGTTTGATGTCAATGGCCAGACGATAGAATACAAACCAGATGGAGATCTGCGCGATTTTGAAAATGTCACCCTCGATCCATCACAATCCGTGAATCACCTCAATGAAACCTACTTCAAAAAAGAGGTTCAACCTCACGTTTCCGATGCGTGGATAGATGGCAATAAAAAGGATGAAAAAGATGGAGAGATAGGCATTGTAGGTTACGAAATCCCATTTAACCGCCACTTCTACCAATATGTGCCACCAAGGCCGTTAGAGGAAATTGATAAGGATTTGGATAAGGTGAGCCGTGAGATTATGGATCTATTACAAGAGGTTCACTCCTGATGGCCTTTTTTGCAACTAACCGCGTCAGTCTGGCGCCAAATCCGGTCATTCCTGCGCAGAGCCTGCCCCCGCGAAGGCGTGGGGCGGGAATCCACAAAAGAAAAAACATTACTGCGGAGCAAACCGCATGAGTAAGTATCAAGCGTATCCTGAGTATAAAGATTCTGGGGTCGAGTGGTTAGGTGAAGTTCCTAATCACTGGGACATAAAAAAGCTAAAGTTTATTTGTAATGTCCAGACGGGTGATAAGGATACTGTGAATGCGGTAGATGATGGCAGCTATCCTTTTTTTGTAAGATCTCAGACTGTTGAGAGAATAAATTCTTTTGGTGCAGATTGCGAAGCAGTATTGACAGCTGGCGATGGTGTCGGAGTTGGAAAAGTATTTCATTACTACTGTGGCAAGTTTGACTATCACCAGCGCGTTTACATGCTGAATAATTTTTCAAGTGTACTTGGTCGTTTTGTTTATTATTATCTTTCTAATAACTTTTACAAAGTTGCTCTTGAAGGTAATGCAAAGTCTACAGTTGATTCTTTGCGCCTTCCTCAATTCTTAAATTTTGAATTCTCTTTGCCTAATATTTGTGAACAGAGGAATATAGTCAACTTCCTCGACCATGAAACCGCTAAAATCGATAAGTTAATAGAAAAACAACAGCAACTTATCAAACTACTAAAAGAGAAACGTCAGGCGGTAATCAGCCATGCCGTGACTAAAGGGTTAAACCCCGATGCCCCCATGAAAGACTTGGGTGTTGAGTGGTTGGGGGAAGTGCCGGAGCATTGGGAGGTGTCAAAAGTTGGGCATTGTGCATTTGTTACCAAGCTGACTGGCTTTGAATATACCAACTTATGGAAAATCGAAGAAGAAGGTGAAGTAATTGCTTTAAGAGGTTTTAATGTCAAAGAGAGAAAGTTGGAATTAAATGATGTTGAGAGAATTTCTTCTGAACTATCAGCAACTTTGTTTAGGTCAAAGTTAGCAAGAGGAGATATAGTTTTTCCATGTACTGGCACGATTGGAAATGCTGCTATGATTGAAAAGGATGACCGATTTCATATCAACCAGAATATTGCAAAAATTAGGTTTGATGTGACAGTAAATCCCAAATTTGCTAATTTCTGGCTGACAAGCTCTTTTATTAGGACTCTTATTGATAGAAATAATACTTCAGGTATGCAGCCTGTAGTTCTGATAGGAGATATTAGAAAGTTACCCATTCCTAGATTCAGTTATATAGAACAAGAAGAGATTGCTGATTATTTGGATTCTGTGGTTAATCGATTCAATGTGTTGATTTCGAGTGCAGTTTCTGCAATCTATCTTATACAAGAACGCCGCACCGCTCTTATCTCCGCCGCTGTCACTGGCAAAATCGATGTCAGGAACTGGGAGCCGCCTTATGCTTAATGCAATAATTCACGGCAAGGCTGGCCGAATTGAATTAGGAAACGGTACAGAGACACTAAGTTGGCGTCAGCTTTATCAGCAACGGGAAGATCTTTTAACAGCAGCCTTCTTTTCTCGTTTCACCTATCTGTCTGGTCTACTACAACACCGGTTACTAAAACAGTGGCTTGGTGGTGTTGGTGACTTTACTGCTTTTGAGAAAATTGATTACTGGCCTCGTTATGATTTAGAAAAACGAGATGACAGAAACTTTGTTGAACCTGATTTGCTTTTGAACTTTGAAGATTGTGATCTTTTAATTGAGGTTAAACCACCAAAAGGTGGAGATCAATATCAGGAACAATGGCAGTTGGAGATAGAGGGATATTTTGCTCAGGAAAAACGATTAAAGCCTCTATATTTTTTAGCTATTGGCCGTATTGGGAGTGTTTTGGCAGAGTTGGATGATGAGTCACTGCAGGAAAAGTATCCTCAGTTTCAGAAAGCTAATGCTATTGGGTGGAAGGCGATAGCAAGCCAGTTACGTAAATGTCTTATTGAGGGCGATCTGGATGTTCAAGATCGCAGAATTATTGAAGATATGCAAAAGGCTCTGTCTCTTTATGGAATTCGGGTTCGTGATTTGCGTTGGGAAGATTTGCATAAGCTAACAGATGAGGCGCCATTGAATTTGGACTCGCTTACGGCTTGGTCATTGTATGTGAACTAAAAAGGGAGTTGTTATGGATAATATTGCCAATCATAATTTATTCAAACAGGTAAGAATTGCTCATCGGTTATTGGCATCATATTACAGTCGAGTTCATCAGCTTATTAAAGATGTATCAAGCGATGAGCGTTTGGGATTAGAGTTTTTTATTTGGGGACCAACAAAATTTAATCGTCCATGTCAACGTGGTACAAATGTACTTGAGCGTTGGTCATGGGACTTGCTTCCGGGGGGATTTACTCAATACTTGTTTTTAAACGGTTCTGAAAAGAAACCTCAGCAACCAGGGGAATGGATGCTGGCAATATGTGTTATTTCCGATACTGCAGTATTTGATGAAGAGATGAAAGAGAATCTTGATGCTGATGAGTTTGATGTATTAGCAGAAGATGCCCATAGTGTTTTACGCTGCTATTTAGTTGCCCCACATAAAGAGCTTAATCTTTATTGGGCTGATGAAATATGGGATGGTATTGATTGGCCTAAATGTACTGAATCACCAGAGATTCAATGTATGCATGACGAGCGTCAGGTTTATGCCAGCGCATTTGAGATGCCTTTAGAGGAACTGACTGCCAAAGATTGTGTTGAAACACTGGTGCAAAAAATAATTGAATATCGTGATGTGGTGTTGCCAGTAAAATAAATTCAGTTGTTCGGTTTTACCGAACAACTGCCAGAGCACAATAATGAAGCATTG
>QZLE01000094.1 GCA_004796365.1 Gammaproteobacteria bacterium
GTGTGCCACCATCAACAAACTCAAGCTCGCCACCCAGCGGTACACCATGTGCAATCCTGGTGGTTTTCACATCATATTTTTTGGCCATTTCACTTATATAGTGAGCCGTAGCCTCACCTTCTACCGTTGGATTTGTCGCCAGAATAATCTCTTGAATATCCTCTTGCTGCAACCGTTGTTCTAATAGATCCAATCCAATTTGATCAGGGCCAACACCATCAATTGGAGATAGTTTTCCCATCAGTACAAAATATGCCCCGCTATATGATGCTGAGTGCTCTATTGCGCTGACATCAGCAGGACTTTCTACTACGCATAAAGTTGTTTGATCACGTTTGGCACTTGAACATATTCTACAAATATCATCTTCGGTAAAGTTACGGCACTTACTGCAGTTCTTAACGCCATCCATCGCCTCAGTAAGGCTTTTGGCTAAGAACCTTGCACCATTACGGTTACGTTCTAAAAGATGAAAAGCTATACGCTGAGCAGACTTCGGCCCTATACCAGGCATACAACGCAAGGCTTCTACAAGATTATCGATCAGCAGTGAACGCATACTTAAATAGATACCTTAGATAGTTAACTACATTCCCGGGAACTTAAATCCAGGTGGCAACTCAATTCCACCAGTCAGAGATGCCATCCGTTCTTTGGTCATCTTTTCCACTTTGTGAGCCGCATCATTCACTGCTGCAACAATCAGGTCTTCCAGCATCTCTTTATCATCGCCGATCATGGAATCATCAATGGTCACTCGTCTGGCCTCATGCTTGCCATTCATGACTATCTTAACCATACCGCCACCGGACTCACCAGTAACTTCCATTTTCAGCATCTCTTCCTGCGCATTCAGCATATTTTTCTGCATCTCCTGCGCCTGCTTCATTAATCCTTCGATACCGTCTTTAAACATTTTGAACCTCTTCTAAAAAATTACACCGGTTGTACCGAACCAGCCTGAACCTCTGCTCCAAAAACCGCTTGCAGCGACTTTACCATTGGGTCATCCAATATCATCTGCTCAGCCTGTTTCTGCCTGCTTATCTCTTCCTTTTTCTGCATCATCGCCGGTGTATCCAGCTCATTAACACCAAGGTCGATCTGCAGCCTGACCGGAACACCAAAATGCTGATTCAGTGCAACACTTAGTTTATCCTGATTAGCAGGATTCAGCAGATTGGAAAATGTCTGCTCAAGCTTCAGCACAATCTCGTCTTTGGTCTGCTTAATCAACGTACAGTTTTGCGCCAACTGCGAAACAAGGCCAGTAACATCCAGCTGAGAAATTATTTCACTCCACCTTGAGCCTGCCGCTAAAGTCTGCACTGGTTGCTGAATCTTTGCATTTTCTTGAACTGATGCTTGTTGTTTCGATGAAGCAGGCTGAGATTCATAAACAAGCTTCTGTACTGAAACTTTGGCTTTTGGTATTTCCGAAGCGACGACAATACCACAGTCGACCGGATCTATATCGTTTTCATAGACCGAAAGGTCAGGAGTATCAATCTGTGCATATTGTTCATACTCTGCAGCAATATCTGGCGTGGTTTCAGTGATAGTTTCTGGTTTTTTAATCTGTTGAGCAGTGATATTGTTTTGCTGAGACTTTTGTATCTCAGGCTTTGTCGGTGCCGCCCCCTGCTGCATTGGCCTATGCTCTGCAGATGCTTTTCCAATCGCACCCCGGTTTTTCAGTGCCGCCAATACAGCACTGATACCGGATGATTTTGACTGTTCAGCCTCAGCAACTATTGGCTCTTGTTTGACTGCCGGTTCCGGGTTATTTTGTGGGTCTTGAGAAACTGAATGTTGGAAAATTTGCACTTCTGGTTTATTAGAAACTGCAGGTGCAGACTGCTCTTTTGATTCAGTTTGTGCAGGAAATTCTATTTCAGATTCAGTTTTTTTTTCAGCCACCTGCTGATTTTGCAGGGACGCCATCACAGCAGCTGCCGGGTTACAGCCCTGACCCATTTGAACAGGAACAGAATGCCCTTGCGCAACGTTAGAAGCAGTCTGCTGAGGACGCTTTCCGGACGCTGGGTTTGTGTTTGGAGATAACTGCTGATCCGCAAATGGTTTAAATGCAAGCATACGCAGCATTATCATCTCAAAACCGGTGCGCTGATCTGGCGCAAACGGCAAATCTTTTCGCCCAATCAAGGCAATTTGATAAAAAAGCTGAAGATTTGCAGCACTAATCTGCTGCGCAAAATTAAGTATATGCTCTTTGTCACCAATGGTATCATCAATTGCATTCGGCACGACTTGGGCAAGAGATATGCGGTGCAATACATTTATCATCTCGGCCAGTATCTCAGAATAGTCAGGAGAAAAGCCGGAAATATCGGCAATCTTGGCAACCAGCCTTTCTGCATCACTGGCAAAAACCAGCTTAATCAGCTCATAAACATGACTCTGCGCTATAGTACCAAGCATTGACTGCACTTCTGCTTCTTGCAGTTTGCCGCCACCAAAGGCTATAGCCTGGTCTAAAAGGCTTAGCGAATCACGCATACTACCTTCTGCGGCGCGCGCTATCTGAATCAGCGCACCTTTTTCAAACTCAACACCCTCTTTTTCCAGAATACTGGTCTGATGTTCAACTATCTGCTCTACAGGAAGACATTTAAGATTAAATTGCAGGCAACGTGATAATACAGTGGCAGGCAACTTCTGCGGGTCTGTAGTCGCTAAAAGGAATTTAACATGTTCAGGAGGCTCTTCCAGAGTCTTTAGCAACGCATTAAAACTGTGAGTGGAAAGCATGTGCACCTCGTCGATGAGGTAGACTTTGAAACGCCCGGATGTTGGGGCATATTGCACATTCTCCAAAAGTTCACGAGTATCTTCCACCTTGGTCTTGGATGCCGCATCCACTTCGATAAGATCAACAAATCTGCCTTCATCGATCTCCTGACACGCAGCACAGACACCGCACGGATTTGAGCTGACACCCTCTAGGCAGTTCAGGGATTTTGCAAGGATACGGGCAACTGTGGTTTTACCAACACCGCGAGTTCCAGTGAACAGATAAGCGTGGTGTAGGCGGTCGTTATCAAGTGCATTAATCAAGGCCCGCAGAACATGAGCCTGACCAACCATTTCGGGGAAGTTTTTCGGGCGCCATTTGCGCGCCAATACCTGATAACTCATAAAGTACTTTTTACCCTATGTAAGAGCCAATCTATCAAAAACAAACCAAGATTGTACCACTGAAGAAAGGGGATAAAAAGAAGAAAAAAGGGAAGAAATGGTGGCAGCAAGCACCAGCCGCATCCCGGCACATGAATCAGTCAATACCGTTGCTCCCTTCCGGGCCTGGCGGGGTTTTCAACCTATCATTGCGAGAGGACCGGTACAAGCCGCCATATCGCGCACTCATTTCTGAGAGCGGGGAAATGTACATGTATTTAGTGATAATGTCAAACTCAACAAAACAATGCCCTAAGATCAACCGAAGACTGGCACCCAACCTTATCAGCATCATTCTGAAGAAAAGCTTCTGCCCTAGCTCGTCCATGCTCTTTGAGTTTATGCAGAAAGATACCCATATTATTCATCTTTGAAGAAACGCTCAGCTCATTCATAAGCCTTTCTGCGTGCACAAAATGGAATCTGGATTCACACAACCTTTTTTCGAAGGCATCCAAATCCCTATCTGGATTAATCCGTTTTTTGGCTATGGTTATCGCTCGCATCTCGCGCAGGAATGTACTGCTGAAGCCAAGCTCAGCAATACGCTCCATAATATCAGCAGGGCTATTAGGTGCTTCATCGCGCTCCAGAGGATGCAGCAAAATAGTCAATACATCTTTACATTTGCAGTCATATATTAGCGGATAAATGGCAGGGTTGGCGCAATAACCTCCATCCCAATAAATCTCCCCATCAATTTCTACACCTGTTTGTGCCACTGAAGGCAGACATGCCGAAGCCATAACTGCATCAATAGTAAGTGCCTCATTAGTAAATATCTTTAACTTACCTGTTTTGACGTGCGTTGCCCCAACAAACAATTTTAAACGGCAATATTTTTGCAAAAGCTCAAAGTCCACCAACTCTTCTACTATCAGTTTTAACGGATTGAAATCTAGTGCTGAAATGGTATTAAATAAATCCAGATTACTACTGCCTGTGTTTTGGTAAAGTCCACTTCCAAAAAAGTTACTTATGTCAGCAAATAGTTTGGGGACATCCTTGATCGTTGGCAGTTTGATGCCAACCTTATCCCAGTATTTATCCAACTTGTCACGCGCTCCCTGATGACCACCTTCCAGCAGCCCCTGCGCCAGCATCACTGCATTCATGGCACCAGCACTTACTCCACTGACACCTTCGAACTGCAGGTTTTCCTCTTCAAGCAATCTATCCAACACTCCCCAGGTAAAGGCACCGTGAGAACCTCCTCCTTGTAGTGCAAGATTTATAGTTACTGGCTTAGAAATTAGTTTGTTTGTCATGTAAATAACTCCCTGCTTTTTAGAGGTTTATTGCCCAAATAGCAGTTCAGAACCGAACGCATAAAATTTTTAACACCTCGCAGATCATTAGCCGATTCAAATTCTTCACTTTTAAGCAGCAGCAAATCTCCTCCGGAAACCACCATTGCATCACCACATCTTTCAACAGGCCTTGCTCCGCTTTCAATACTATATTCGTAAATCTTTGCCGAATCTATCTCCACACCAAAGACATCCTTGTTTAAAATCAACCCATGTCCAAGCAGATCCAGGATGTGCTTTTCGTAACAGCGCAGCAAAGGTTCCAGCGAGCCAAAAGGCAGCTGCTGCAGAGTATTATGATACAGTTCAAAAAGTTCAGGATTATAATCGTTAGGTCTAACCAAACGCAGGGTAAGTTCATTTATGTAAAGGCCACAGTAAAGCCTATCACCTTTGAGCATTAACGGTGGGCCTGCTGGATCTATTGAAGAGTTGGTCTTTAATTCTCCCCTGCCTCCCCAGGAAATAATCAGCGGTAAAAAAGGCTGCACAAAACCTACCTTTTTGTGGTTCTTTTTCACCCCTTTTATCAACAGGGAAAGTTTGCCAAAGTCAGGAGTCAGGACATCAGCTATCTTGCTGTTGTCACCATAGTTACGCACGTGAAGAATATAGGCTGATTTATCGGTTATTTGGGGCATGATTTATGTTACACGCAAGAGTACACGAAAAGCGAATATTATTTTTTGAAGATCGTCTGCAGTATGGACGCCACAAGCGAGCTACAAGCAGCTTAAAATACTTAATCTAGATCAGTATAGCCCAGACTTTGCAAAGCTCGTTGATCATCCGACCAACCGCTTTTCACCTTCACCCAAAGCTCAATCCGCACTTTTTCTTCAAATGCCTTTTCCAAATCTTTGCGTGCGCTCATTCCGGTTTTTTTCAGATTTTGGCCACCCTTGCCAATAATAATCGCTTTTTGGCTATCGCGCTCGACCCAGATAATAGCATTTATCACCAGCTTGTTATCTTCATGTTTAAAACGTTCTATCTCAACCGTAAGTGAATAGGGGAGCTCCTGTCCTAAAGTGCGCATTAGTTTTTCTCGCACTATCTCCGCAGAGTAGAACCTATCGGTCTTATCGGTGATCTGATCTTCAGGATAAAAGGCGCACGATTTTGGTAGCATGGATGTAATTAGTTCTTCAAATTCAGTAACATTGATACCGCGTTCTGCAGATACTGGAATTATATTATCAAAATCAAACTTTGATTGCAGTTTTTCCAGATATGGTAACAACGCATCTTTATCTTTATACAGATCGACTTTATTAACTACCAAAATAATTGGCACGCCAACATTCTGAATCTTCTCCAACACCATCTGATCTTCATCATGCCACTTACCGGCTTCTACCAAAAAAACAATCATATCCACATCAGCAAGCACACCCGATGCAGCCTTGTTCATATATTTGTTTATTTGCTTCTTGGCATTTTTATGCATCCCAGGAGTGTCAACAAATATAAGTTGCGACTTTTCGGTAGTTTTGATACCAAGAATTCGGTGCCTCGTTGTTTGTGGTTTTTTTGAAGTAATGCTGACCTTTTGCCCAAGTATACGGTTCATAAGGGTAGATTTGCCAACATTCGGCCGGCCAATAAGGCCAACAAATCCACAGTGTAGATCGCCTTCAGGCATTTCATTGTTTAGATCGCCAATATCCATTACTTCTGCAACACCTTTAACATCAATAGCGCAGCATCCTGCTCTGCTGCCTTGCGGCTTGACGCCTTACCTATAGTAGGCTCTTCGTTGGCAACAGTTGAACATTTAACTTTGAAGGTCTGTTCATGCTCTTTACCAGACACATCGACAATATCATATTCAGGCAACGGTTTGCCTATTGACTGCAGAAATTCTTGCAACCTGGTCTTAGGGTCTTTCAGGTCACTTAGATCCGGCATATCATTCAAACGACTATCAAACAGACCAAGAATCACATTTTCACTAGCTGCAAAGCCATCATCTAAATAAATTGCTCCAAAAATTGCTTCAACGCAATCAGCAATAGTGGAATCACGACGAAACCCACCCGATTTCAACTCACCACCACCCAGACGCAGGCAATCACCAAGATCAAGCTCACGCCCAACTTCTGCAAGCGTTTCTTTACAAACCAAATGAGCGCGCAACCGGCTCATCTCACCCTCTGAAGCCTTAGGTTTGCATTTATAAATTGCCGCAGCAATAACAAAGTTAAGAATACCGTCACCAAGAAACTCTAGCCTTTCATTATTCTTGCTTCCAGAGCTCCTATGAGTAAGGGCCTGCTCAAGCAGGCCCTTATCACAAAAAGAATATCCAATACTTTTTTCTAATCTTTTCAGCATACTTTATATATTATGCCCTAAATTGCTTACCCTGGGCTTTATCGATAACACCCTATGGGTTATTTACATTTGCCTGAGGATTAAAGGATGCTATCCCTTCAAGGTTGCCCACAATAGGAAAACGCACTTCGTATTTAAGGTCAACCAAATAACCGTTTTTGGTCGAGGTTATCTTGGCCTGCGATGCCTTTACTCTTTCAATTTGGTTGATTGAAAACCCTTTTGAAAGCCTGCTACGAATCGCTTTTTTACCTTTGCCCGCTAGAGCCCTATCCCCCTGCAGCTCTTTCATAATAGATGTAACTGTCATGTATTCCATATAGATAGGACCAATTTTAACCGCAGCGCCAGCTACTAAGCCTATCAGAGTAAGCATCACAAAAAATCCGATGAGACTCATTCCTTTTTGTTTATTAGTTGTCTTCATTATGCGCTCCTTTTAAGTTTTGATACTTCTCATTATCCATTTCAAAAATGGTTTATTCTATACAGTAAAGTAAAACAACAAATACCATATTTTTCAATAAGCTGCTTGAATATTATTCAATTGAGCTGCCAATTCTGTTCCATTCACCCCAGTTAAACCAGATAAAAAATGCCTTTCCCTTTAATAGTTCTTCCGGCACAAATCCCCAGAAACGGCTATCCTGACTATTATCGCGATTATCACCCATTACAAAATAGTGCCCTTCCGGTACTACTACACCTTGACCAAATAGCTCAGAAGGCCTCCAGTAATCGGCAGGGAACGGATCTCCTTCGACTCGATATATCATGTGCTTAACGCCAGCAAGATCTTCTTCATAAGCCAGAACCTTATCACCTCTATTGGTAATTCCGATCTGCCCATACAAAGTTTGCTTTATCGGCTGTCCATTAATTAAAATAACCTTGTTTATATAGCTGATTCGATCTCCAGGAACGGCAACAACCCTTTTAATATAGTCAATATTAGGATGTTTCGGGTATTTGAAAACCACTACATCACCCTTCACAGGTTCTCCAACATCAATTATCTTGGTACCTACAACAGGAAGTCTGACGCCATAGCTGAATTTATTAACTAGAATAAAATCACCGTTGACCAGGGTTGGTACCATTGAATCAGAAGGGATCTTAAAAGGTTCAGCTATAAACGAACGGATAATCAAGACGGCAAATATTACCGGAAACAATGAACGACAGGTATCAACAAACCAGTTCTGGCTGCGAAAATCATCTTTTTCCGCCTCGGCATCAGATTCACGCTTTATCTCGGCAGTAACACCTTCAGGTATAGATTCTTCAGCAATTTTTTTTCTTCTCTTGGCAAGTATTAATGAATCAATTGCCCATACGATTCCGGTTAAAAATGTGAAGAAAACTAATATTGTGGGAAAATCCAGCCCCAAACGTTGTAGTAAATCTAAGTCTTTTGGCATTTGTCTTATTCAATCCTTTAATAGATGACCATTTAGACCGCAAATATTATCATCTGTTTGTTATTTGTATAATTTTAGCAGTTTTTGATCACAATTTTATCTTTTTTTATTGGGTTATGGCCGTTAACCTAACTCGGCATGCACGTCAAACCTACAGGAGTCATCATTATTTACTCTCAGTCTGCAATACCGCCAGAAACGCCTCTTGCGGAATCTCAACCTTACCTACCTGCTTCATTCGCTTCTTACCGGCCTTCTGCTTTTCTAGAAGCTTTCTTTTACGGGTCGCATCACCACCATAACACTTTGCAGTTACATTTTTACGCAACGCCTTTACATTGGTACGGGCAACAATCTGACTACCAACAGCAGCCTGAATCGCCACTTCAAACATCTGGCGCGGAATGATCTCTTTCATCTTAACCGTAAGTTCATGCCCCCTGGTACGCACAGCGTCTCTATGCACAATGGTAGACAAGGCATCTACCTTTTCCGAATTAATCAATACATCAAGTTTAACCAGATCTTCGGCATCATGACGGCGGAACTCATAGTCAAAAGAAGCGTATCCCTTTGAAACCGACTTCAGACGATCAAAGAAATCCAGAACAACTTCGCTCAGTGGCAACTCATAGGATATTGAAACTTGATTCCCCATATACTGCATGCTTTTCTGGTTTCCACGCTTCTCCAGGCACAACCCCATCACATTGCCAACATAATCCTTAGGAGTAAGGATATTAGCAAGGATGATCGGCTCGCGAATCTCTTTTACCTCATTTACCGGAGGTAAATCCGCCGGATTATCAATATATATTATTTCGCCCTTGGTGGTCTCTACTTCATAAATCACCGTTGGCGCAGTGGTAATAAGATCCAGATCATACTCACGCTCAAGGCGTTCCTGAACGATCTCCATGTGCAACATCCCCAGGAAGCCACATCTAAAACCAAATCCAAGTGCCTGTGATGTTTCCGGTTCAAAGTTCAATGCCGAGTCATTAATTCTCAGCTTCATCAATGCTTCACGGAATGCATCGTAATCATCGGAACTGACCGGGTACAATCCGGAAAATACACGCGGCTGCACCTGCTGGAACCCAGGGATAGCCTCCGTTGCAGGCCTGTCCCTCTTGGTCAAAGTATCACCAACAGGAGCACCGTCAATCTCTTTTATTCCTGCAATGACATATCCAACCATTCCCGCAGAAAGGCAATCTTTTTTGGTTCTCTTTGGAGTAAATACCCCAACTTCATCTACTAAATGCTCGCGCCCGGTAGACATCACCTTCATCTTATCCTTAGCACGCAGCTCACCGTCAAATATCCTAACCAGAGAGATCACACCAACATAGCTGTCAAACCAGGAGTCAATAATCAACGCCTTTAATGGTGCATCCGGTTCACCTTCTGGTGCCGGAACATCGCGCACTAAGTGCTCAAGTAGGTCATGAATACCGACACCAGTCTTGGCACTGGTATGCACAGAGTCAGTGGCATCTATTCCAATAATCTCTTCAATCTCTTCGGCAACACGCTCAGGCTCAGCCGCAGGAAGATCGATCTTATTTAATACCGGCAAGACCTCAAGCCCCTGCTCAATCGCGGTATAGCAGTTGGCCACCGATTGAGCCTCTACACCCTGAGCAGCATCAACCACCAGTAGAGCCCCCTCACATGCAGCAAGCGAGCGAGAAACCTCATAAGAAAAATCCACATGCCCCGGGGTATCAATAAAGTTAAGCTGATAGATCTCTCCATCATCCGCCTTATAATCCAGCGATACGCTTTGAGCCTTAATAGTGATGCCTCGCTCCCTCTCAATATCCATGGAATCCAGAACCTGCTCGGCCATTTCTCGCTCGGTAAGGCCTCCGCACTCCTGGATGAATCTATCGGCAATAGTTGATTTGCCATGGTCAATATGGGCAATAATTGAGAAGTTTCTGATGTTTTTCATGTGGTTGTTACTTCAAAGATAATTTATTTCTAAATTTGGTACCGGAGGCGAATTGTACCTGATTTAGCCTTTGGAAATAACTATTTTCTTTTGATTATGTGAATTTAGATTGTTTAATGTTTAAGTTGGGTTAGAGCAAAGGCCGTAACCCAACATTATTACTAACTATTATTGGATTACGCTACGCTAACCCAATGTACTGATCTACTCTGCCTTTATTGCTAAGAACATTGGAGTACCCCTGCGCTCAATAAGAACAGGCACTACATCACCTTTATCAATATCAGACAGCATCTCAACCGCTTCTTTTATTGAATATACCGTTTTGTTATTTATCATCTTGATAATATCTCCAGCCTTTATTCCCGCATTGGAACCAGCGCCCTTACCGACTTCAGCTACCACTACACCGTAGTCACCTTCTTTACGTTTTTTCTTTTCTTCTGCGGTCATATTGCGCAGGCTAAGCCCAATTGTTTTTTCAACTCCACTACGTTTTTTCGCCACATCTTCTTCGGACTCACCGCCTTCTAGCTCTTCAATCCTTACCTCAAGGGTTTTCTTTTCCCCCTGACGGATAATCACCACATCCACCTCAGTGCCAACCTTGGTTCTGCCAACCATTGGCGGCAAAGCACCGGATCTTTCCACAGTGACATCATTATATTTGATAATCACATCTCCTATCTGAATTCCCGCTTTATCTGCTGGGCTGTCTTTAACAACTTGTAATACCGCAGCACCATATGGTTTTTCCATCCCAAATGATTCAGAAAGTTCGTAAGTTACCTCCTGAATCAGTACGCCTAACCAGCCACGAGACACCTTACCATTATTGCGAATCTGATCTACCACATCCATAGCAAGCTCGATCGGGATGGAGAATGACAACCCAGAATAACCACCAGATCTGGTATAGATCTGTGCGTTAATTCCTACTACTTCGCCATCCAGGTTAAATAAAGGTCCACCAGAATTTCCCGGATTAATCGCAACATCAGTCTGAATAAAAGGGACATAGTTATCACGCGGTAAGCTTCTGCCCTTGGCACTAACAATCCCCTGGGTGGCTGACCATTCAAAGCCAAATGGAGAACCTATAGCCAGAACCCATTCACCAACCTCTAGATCTGAAGACTTACCTATTACTACTGCTGGTAAATTGTTTTCTTCAATCTTGAGAACAGCAACATCACTTTTCTCGTCTCCACCGATTATTTTGGCTTCATACTCACGCCTATCACTAAGACGAACTAAAATCTCATCCGCGCCATCTACCACATGATTATTGGTGAGGATATATCCATCTTCTGAGATAATAAAGCCAGAACCAAGAGACTTTGATTTGTATTCACGCTCACCACCCTGACCATCAAAAAAGCGATTAAAAAAATCTTCAAACGGATGCCCTTCTGGCATATTTGGAATATTCCACCCCTTAGGCATAAATCTGTTATGGACTTTTTTCTGAGTAGTGCTGATATTAACTACAGATGGCCCATTTTCTTTTACCAAATCTGAAAATTCAGGTAGAGATGCATTGGCATTAAAAGAAAAAACCAGCGCTGCTAGCACAATAAATGAACAAAAAAAGTAATTTGATAACTTAGTTTCCATGTCTACTCCAACCTGTATTAAATTCTATAGTCGTTGTGACTTTTAAAATCAGATTTAGTTTCAGTATAAAAGGGAGTTTTTGAGAGAAAAAAATTTTAATCCTTAGACTCACAATCTGGATGAGTATTATCAACTCTCAAAATGACCGGCTTATACTGCTTTTCTGTCGCCAATTTTTTTGAATAATAATAAAGCCATCCAAAACCTAAAAGCAGTCCTACAAGACCCAAAATAGAAGATGCGGCATCACTTTCCATACCAATATAGTCTCCGGCAACTAACCCTATTGCTGCAAAAAGAATCATGGATAGCACCGGAACTATATAGACAAAAAATGAGCTTTTGATAACAATCTTTTCATCGATACCAACTATCACTTTGTCGCCCACTTTGGCGCCAACAGTGTTTTTAAGTGTCAGTCTAGGATTTCGGCTATTTTGATCAAACAAAGTTGCAAGCACGTTGGTTCCGCACGCGCTTCCTGCCCCACAGCTTGAGCACGATGATTTGCGGATCGATTCAATTACTACATCTTCACCCTTTTCTGCAACTACGGTTGCAACATCTTCTATCATCTAATCACTTCTTTTGTTTGTGCACTTTTTGCTGCACTGCATTTCCTACCAGTTCAAGTGTGTCTATAGGAACTTTGCCAACAACAACAACCTGATGACCATCTTGTACAGTGCCATAGGCGCTCATTGCTCCTTTTATAGAACTACCGCGGAAAATCTGATTTTCAGGGACAGATTCAATGTAGACAGATATTAGCGCAATTCCATCGGAAAAGACAAAATGTTCAACATTATTGTGTTTTTTATGAAATTTTTGGGTTTGGTGATCAATCAGGGTAAAACCTTGTGGCAGATAATTAATTTCCCAATTGGTTTTGCCCTTTTGCATTACCTCCGAAACCTGTGGTTGCGCTGAACGCTCAGCATCTTGCGCTTGAGGTTCTGCTAGTTTTGGTTTGCTCTTGTCAGGCATAACAATCTTGCCTTGTTTTTTGATCACCATATCCTGCTCTTTCAGGTGCGTAGGGTAATCAATATTTACAAACATATAGCTGTTGATATTAGTGCCGTTATTGGGGATATAGTCCATTTTTAGCGGCATATATGTTTCTTTGTCTATATAAAAACTATAGCCGTATACCCGGCCGCTTTTGGGCTGAAGCAATACCACCTTTACATCGCGCCCTGCGGTCACAGAGTCATTTGCAAATTTCACCTGATAGTTTTTTGTAAGTTGTTTCTGGTCCAGAGTTCTGGCACAAAAGTTTTCGAATGGATTATTGATTATTTTTTCTGCCTGATGCTTACCCCCCAAAAGCTCTTTTACTCTGTTATTTTTTCTATAAATGCTTACCGGTTTGCCATCAATAGAGCTTATTTTAACCTCTTTTTGATCCTGGTTTTTATGCACAATCTCCAAAGCTGATATAGTTCCGTCACCTGGGGCTATGCTGTTAAACACCAGAATACCTTTATAATTTATCTTCTTTACTGCTTCTACCATCTTCTCGAAATATTGCTCGGGAGTAGCAACCTGACCTTGGCCTGCTTCAGATGTGACATGATGATTACTAAATGCAGGAGCAGCAATTAATGCTGAAGCCATCGTTAGTGATATGAAGACAGTTTGCGCCCTTGATTTCATTTTATCTTCTCACATTCTCTTCAATTATTATGATTCTTCTGGATGTATTGCTATTTACCATCTGATAGTTATTGTGTTGATTTATGTAACTACTAACATTATCACGCATGTTTTGGGGTAGGCGATCCCACTGCTGTGCGTCAAGAACCATGGCCGGCTGCTTAGGCTTGGTCCCATTGGTACTGACAGTTGCAATGCCACTAGGAGCAAAAGAAGGTGAAGCAAATGATCTTGGGGTAGCAGGCTGTGCGGATAATTGTGTTGGCGGAGCAGCTTGTGTTTCGGTTTGCGCAATGGCTGCTGTTGGCGCCTGGGTATTTAGAGTATCCGTACTACTCACATAGATTAATACGGTAATAACAGCAACAGATGCGGCAATAGCAGCGCCTACAGCCGGTTTTAAGGTCTTATTAAAAAAACCTACCTTAACCGGTTTTGTCAAGAGTATATTATTATCAACTATGGGATTGGGCTCTTTATTGATATGGGTGCGTACTCGCTCCAGAACAGTTGTGGAATAGGTAAATTCAGATCCATTGCTGATAGAATTACTTACCGCCTGATATCGTATTGCTTTGTCCATAAATTGCGGCGATTTATCAAGCTGTTTTAATAATAGATCCAGCTCTTCTTCTGGCAGATCATCATCCAGCAGCCTTGATATCTGTTCGTGTATCATTTCAGACATTTACTTCACCTTTTGTATTAACACCCGTTTTAATTTACGCCCGTTTTGTTTACGTTTGTTTCTGCACCTATTTCGGAACCGCAGCACCATTTACATTATCTATATTTTCGTTTGTTTTTTTGACAGCAGTTTTTATAAATAATTCTTTTTGCATTTAATTTTTTGCTATTAATTATTAATAGTACCCTGCTATCACTGTAAGTTAATTATATTATGATATCGCCTGCATTTTACTTCTCTAACCCTTCTCCATTTCAGAACTCTATGCATGAATCAGTGGCAGAATCTTGGCGTCAATCGCCTCTCTAGCCCTGAAAATTCTTGACCGCACAGTTCCAACCGGACATTCCATAACATTAGCTATCTCTTCGTAGCTTAGCCCCTCCATCTCCCTTAGGGTTATAGCGGTTCTTAAATCTTCCGGTAATGCTTTGAGTGCTTTATTTACAGTTTGTTCCAATTCATCTTTATATAATTTGTTTTCTGGAGTTTCATATTCTTTTAATCTACTTTCACCACCAAATTGTTCCGCTTCTTGCGCATCAATATCCGTTGTTGGTGGCCTGCGCCCTTTGGCAACCAGATAATTTTTGGCTGTATTTATTGCAATTCTATATATCCAGGTATAAAAAGCACTCTCACCACGAAAGTTAGGTAGTGCCCGATAGGCTTTGATAAAGGCTTCCTGACTAACATCCAATACATCTTCTGGATTCCATACCAGCTTAGATACTACACTGGCTATGCGACTTTCGTATTTTAATACCAACAGGTCAAACGCCCGGTTATCACCAGCCTGAGCCCTTTGCACCAGTTTAAGGTCTGTATTGGTTTTTTGCTCTGTGCCAGCATTTATGGCAACGTTAGCTTTTAGGTCTGTATTAGTATCACCCATCTATTTCGCCTGTTACAAAGGTAAACTTTTATCCCTTGTGCTTTTTGTTTTTTATATACGTAACTTTTTAGTTGTACAACTATGTTTTCAATAAGTTCAATTTATATATGTTTTGTTTTACTGGCTTACTCGACCAGATTTACCAAAAAATTACCCAAATAAATAGGTCGCACGAACTTCGTTACCTTTGCCCAAATATTCAATTGATTCACAAAGCTGCTCTACCAGTGGAATTCCCCTTCCATCAGGGTTGCTGTTAGTTTCAAGCTCCTTGCGCTTTTGCTTAAAATCAAAACCTTGTCCACTATCTTTTATATGGATATGCAGTCTGTCTTTTCCTGGCTGACGCTGATGTTTCATGTCGATATAAACCCAGCCTTCTTGCATCTGTTCCAGCTGTCTCTGACGTTCACCATAGTAAATCGCAACCCCTTCAGATTGGTGCTTTATTTTTGAATCAAGCTCAAGAATTCCGTGATCTATCGAATTGGTGATAAGCTCAGAAAGCACAAGGAATATTTCCTGTTTGTTTTTGGCATTGCAACTTAAGTCAACAACCAACTGATTCAGTAGAGGTATTGGATCTACATTTCTTAAAGTAGAAATATCGATAGTTATTGACATACCCCAGTCATGTCCATCAGTATTCTTTTCTTCGTCTAGCTCTTCAGAAAGCCCCGCATTAGCCACAGCATCCTGAACGTTCTTTTCAGGATGCGCCTGTTCTTGATCATTTTTTGGCGCCAGTTCAATATCCTGAGAAGTTACTTTGACCTCAATCAGGGTCATATCGTCTTCTTGCTCACTATCCTGGCAATAGTCCTTCAATGCCTCTCGCAAGGCTTCAAAGCCACTACCGTGGTTTTGGCCGCGTGAAAGAACTCCCTCCAATCTTCTGTTTCCAAACATTTCACCACTCGGGCTTCGCGCTTCAGTTATCCCGTCTGTACAAAGGTAGATTAATTCATCGCCAGATAAATCAATAACCTCGGATGCACTGTCGAATTTATTATCACTTAAAATCCCAAGCGGCATATGTTTTGATTCAGCTATATGAATGATTTGGGAGTTATCACTATTACAAACATAGGCGCCAGGTATTCCACCATTCCAGATACGTAATGTACTTCCTATCTGGTCTAACTCATATATACATGCAGCACAAAATGTCCCCACCGGCAGTAACGCCTTTAGCTTACGATTCATTTCACTGACAATATCTGATATGCCAAAACCTTTGGATGTCATTGTGTAAAAGACATTGGCCAGAGGTACCGCACCAATTGCAGCTGATAGGCCATGTCCGGTAAAGTCACCAAGCATAATGTGCAACATTCCCGAAGGAGTTTGCGCACCAAATAGAACATCGCCATTAAATAGTGCCAGAGATGACATCATGGTTTTGATATTTGGTTGATCCAGACAACCAGCATGGACCATACGTCGGTAAACTTGTTGCGCCAATAACTGCTCGTTAAACTCCCTTTCATTATGTTCCTGCAATGCATCCCTTTGTTTTTTTGCTGTAGTATAAAGATGCTTGAGGCGAATATGCGCCTGCAGTTTGGCATTTAGCAAATCTTTTTTATATGGCTTAGATAGAAAGTCATCCCCGCCGGAATCAATACATTTAGCCAGCGCCTGCTCATCACTAAGTGCGGTTAAAAATATTACCGGAACATAATCATCAACTACCAGGGATTTAATTGCCTTTGTTGCTTCATAACCATCCATGCCTGGCATCATTACGTCCATTAGCACCATATCTGGCTGTTCGGCTTTATATGTTTCTACTGCTTCATATCCATCATCTGCTGCATAAACTGTATGCCCTGCCTTTTGCAGCATTGTCTGCAATACAAATCTATTAGTAGAGTCATCATCTACTATTAGGATAGATACATTTGTAGTTTCGACGCTCTCCTTGAGAATATCCTGCGGAGATATGTCGTAAGAGTCCATTCGCTTTAGTTTCCGCCCTGATCTTATTGATGCTATGCCATTTCAAACATGTCATCAAAATTAGCTATCGCTAGAATGCCTTTGATCTCTTCGGTACAGTTTGCAAGTACAACTGTCGCACCTATTAACTCTGCCTGGTCTCTAAGGATCAGCAACATTCCCAGCGCAGAGCTGTCCATGTATTCTGTACCAGACATATCTACAACACACTTTGTAACTGGTTGTTTTAGCGGAGCATAGGCATCTCTAAACTCTTTATGTAGATTAAAATCAAAGTTTCCCTCTACAAAGATCGTCAGAGTTAGTTGGTCTTCTGATACTGATGATTTAATTGCCATTAAGGTCTCCCGTTATCAAAATTTGCGCATCCTGCGCTTTTGTAAATCTTTTCCTTTCCGTTATCTAATTATGGTATAGCTTTTACATAATTCAATATCTTTGCTACAGCTGCTACATTTTCTTGAGTAAGATACCGATGGTTTTGGCAATATTATCTAGTGATTCAACGTGCTCAACTGCCCCAATCTTTACTGCTTCTCCTGGCATTCCCCAAACCACACTGGTCTTTTCATCCTGCGCTATTGTGTGCACTCCTAAATCTCGCAGTTCCTTCATCGATTTTGCACCATCATCCCCCATACCAGTGAGTATAGCTGCAATCGCATTAGGACCAACACTTTGCAACACTGAGCGAAACATCACATCCACACTTGGCTTGTGTCGATTTACCGGCGCTGCATCACTTAGCTTACAGTAATATCTGGCACCGCTTCTGGTAATCATAAGGTGCATTCCGCCTGGGGCAACATATGCATGCCCAGGAATTATTGGCTGCCCATCTGTTGCATGCACAACTGTTATTGCACAAGTATTATTTAATCTATTTGCAAATGACTCACTGAAAGTCGGAGGGATATGCTGGGTTATTACCACTGCAGGAGAATCTGCCGGAAATTGCTCTAAAACCTCACGTATAGCTTCTGTTCCACCTGTTGATGCACCAATAGCAATAATTTTTTCGGTAGTTTTAATTTTGCCGGTCCATGCTGCCTTACCCATTACATCATCAGCTGAAAGTTTTTGCTCTACAGCAGAAACTTTGGCTGCAGCTCTTTCAACCAAAGGCCTTACTTTTGCCTTTCCAGCAACTTTTACCTTTTCTATAATCTCCTGACTATAATCGCTGAGTTTTTCAACTACATCTACTTTTGGTTTAGCAACAAAGTCAATTGCCCCCAAACTTAGTGCTTCTAATGTTGTATCTGCCCCTTGCTGGGTAAGAGTAGATATCATCACCACAGGCATGGGCCTTAATCGCATCAGGTTTCTCAAAAAAGAGATTCCATCCATTCGCGGCATTTCCACATCAAGCGTAAGCACATCAGGGTTTAGTTCTTTGATCTTATCCCGAGCGATATATGGATCTGCAGCAGCACCTACAACCTCAATTCCCGGGTCAGAACCTAATATCTCTGTTAATAGCTGCCTTATCAGCGCCGAATCATCTACGATCAGTACTTTTAATTTGTTCATTTGCTATTTGGCCTTATTCTTCGTATAGCTATTCTTAATAATTATTATACACAACAAATCTTGTGAGTATGACTAAAACAACTCAACCTCACCTGCACCCGGCTGTTTCTGCATTTTATTTAGGTACTCATTTTCACGCTGTATTACGGTGTCATTATTCATACTACCCAGCCTTTTCATGCGCACTCTTCCACTTAACGGAAAAAACATAACTTTACGCGGATAAACACTACCTACATCTTCCCCAATCTTAGATATCCCTTCTGTATGCAGGTAATCATATACAAACAGGATGTTACGTTGCCCAATATCAGTCATTGAAGTAAGCATTTGCCCTCCACCAAAAATTTTGGCACGCAACCTGCTCCTACTTCCACCATTTTTTAAGATTTCGTTGATCATCATTTCCATAGCGACATTTCCATATCGCGCAGATGAACTATTACTACTGCTTGCCCAGTTTCCGGATGCATTACTATCATCTGGCAACATAAAGTGATTCATTCCACCTATACCTGCAACTTCATCCCAAATACAAGCTGAAACGCAAGAACCAAGAACCGTAACAATAAATTCATTATTACGCGTTACGTAAAATTCACCAGGAAGTAATTTTGCTCCATATAGCCCGGTATGTCTGTCCCAATAACGATTGATATGAGCAAAACCTGAAAGGGCATGAGGAATATCACGCAAGTGCGCATTTTCATCACATTGAGTCGCCTGAGTAACTAAAGAATCACTTCCGTCCCCGTTACCATATTTTTCACGTAACCTTTCAATAGCACTCATGCGCTAAACCCTTTTATTGACTATTCCTATACAAACCATTTTTTTTACAACCCGGCCTTTATAAAAATTAAATTTTTTGATGCATAGTCTGTCGCAAAAATTTAAATTTATCTGATACTCCGTGCAGAGATTCTGAATGCCCTAAAAATAGATACCCGCCTTCTGCAAGCTGATTTGCATACCGTTCAAATAACGTCCTTTGGGTATCCTTGGTAAAATAAATTACAACATTGCGACAAAAAATTATATCGAATGTATCCCTAATACCCCACTCCCCCATCAGATTTAACTGGCGGAATTCGATGTTTTTTTGCAGTACTGGATTAACCCTGGCCTTATCCTGGTTATTTCCTTTTCCCCTCCAGAACCATTTTTTTAAGCGCTCCTTAGGTATACCTTCAACATTGGCAATAGGATAAATCCCTTGGCGCCCTTTTTCCAAAACAGTTGTATCAAGATCTGTCGCCAAAATCTTAATTTTCCAGTCTGAAGATACGTTTTCCATAAGTGTCATTGCTATGGAATATGGCTCTTCACCAGTTGAACACCCTGCTGACCAAATTTTAATACTCTTACTGGCTTTATTTTTTTCCATAAGCTCTGGAAGAATTGTATTAGCCATGGCCTCGAAATGGTGGTTCTCACGAAAAAACGAGGTAACATTGGTTGTAATAGCATTAACAAATTCAATGAGCTCACCGTTATCGCGCTGAAGCAAACTACGATATTGAGAAAAGCTGCTATATCCAAGCTTTCTAATTCTGCGAGCCAAACGCGAGTAAACCATTTCTCTTTTAGAATCATTAAGATTTATTCCAACCTGCTCATGAATTCTTTGTTTAACCCACTGAAAGTCTTCTTCTGTATAATGAAATTCCTTTTCCTTCACAGCACTCATATTTTGAATTTATCCCAATTTACGAAAGTTTATCTAACCCTTTAATTTTAGCAGAGAGGTGCTTTTTTTGTGATAAACGGTACGGTTTTGTATTTTTTTTGATTTGTCTATACCAAAGCAAAAGTATTTGGCAGTTTTTTTAATCTTGTTCCGTATAATGTTAACAATAATAATAACCTAAGGCAGAATCCTATGAATTTTGACCTATAGTGTATCGGAGATAGTGATGATAATAAGAAAAGAAAAGCGCGAAGATATCTGTGCAATCACATCTGTAATTGATATAGCTTTTACCAACCACCCACATAGTACGAACAATGAAAGCAAAATTGTTAATTTGCTGCGCGATACCAATAAACTAGAGTTATCACTTGTCGCTACTGATAACGGAGAAGTAGTCGGACATGTTGGCTTTTCCCGCATTTATGTTAATAGCTGCGACTACGGCTGGTTTGGGCTTGCTCCGCTTTCCGTACATCCAAATTATCAGGGGTGTGGTATTGGAGAGACTTTGGTTAAAAGGGGAATTGAAGAGCTGCAAGGCTCAGGGGCAAAAGGATGCGTGCTACTGGGAAACCCTGAATATTACTGCAAATTTGGTTTTAAACGTGATGAAAACCTAATTCTTCCGGGTGTTCCGCAGTCCTATTTTCTGACGTTACCGTTCAATGACTTTACTCCACAGGGTAATGCTAGTTTTGACCGGGCGTTTGATTGCTGAAGATTTTGGATTGCTTCAAAAATCAATAATCATTTGACTTCTTTAAAATTCATATTGCTTCCCAAAATTCGCAGGATATTTTAATCACTAGGTGGTGGTGGAGCTAATACTTCACGCGATCCGTTTGATTCCAATGGGCCAACTATCCCCACTGCTTCCATCTGTTCAACCAGCCTTGCTGCACGATTATAACCGATCTTCAACCTGCGTTGCACACCTGATATCGACGCCTTACGTGTCTCTGTTACGATACGTACTGCCTGATCGTAAAGTGGGTCATCCTCTTCGGAACCACCGCCCTCATCGGGCATTCCCGGGATTGCTTCGGCATCTGCACCAGGCTCATCGGTGATACCGTCGATATAGTCTGGTTCGCCGTGCTCCTTAATAAAACTCACTACTCGATGAACCTCTTCGTCCGATACAAAGGCACCATGCACACGAATTGGCTGCCCTGTTCCGGGAGGAAGATATAACATGTCACCATGCCCGAGAAGCTGCTCGGCGCCCATTTGATCGAGAATGGTTCTGGAGTCTATTTTGGAAGACACCTGGAAGGCGATTCTGGTTGGGATATTCGCCTTAATAAGACCAGTGATCACATCAACCGACGGCCGCTGCGTTGCCAGCACCAGGTGGATCCCAGCTGCACGGGCCTTTTGCGCTAGCCTGGCGATTAGTTCTTCCACTTTCTTGCCGACAATCATCATCATGTCAGCAAACTCATCAATAACTACCACTATGTAAGGGAATGGCTTTAGCTCCGGAACCTCTCGCACCTCACCGTCTTCATTGATTATCTGCACATCTGGTTTAAATAGCGGATCACGAATTGGATTGCCATCCTTTATCGCATCCTGAATCTTGCGGTTAAAGCCGCTTATATTTCTCACCCCGAGTGCTGCCATCAATTTATAACGGCGCTCCATCTCCCCTACGCACCAGCGCAGTGAGTGAGCTGCCTCTTTCATGTCGGTTACAACCGGCGTTAACAGGTGTGGAATATCGTCATACACCGAGAGCTCGAGCATCTTCGGGTCGATCATTATCAGTTTCACTTCTTCTGGACGACTCTTATAAAGCAGGCTGATAATCATGGCATTTACACCTACTGATTTACCTGAACCTGTGGTACCCGCGACCAGAAGGTGCGGCATCTTGGCAATGTCGGCAACTACCGGATAGCCACTAATGTCTTTGCCCAGTGCGACAGTAAGCAAAGATGATGATTTGTCGTATTCCTTGGAGCGGGTTATCTCACTTAAAGCTATAAGCTGACGATGCTCATTTGGAATCTCCAAACCAACCACTTCTTTACCCGGGATATCCACTACACGCACACTTATTACTGAAAGCGAACGCGCCAAATCCCGATCCAATCCACTAACCTTACTTACCTTTTCTCCAGCCGCAAGCTTAAGTTCATAGCGAGTAATTACAGGTCCTGGGTGTACTGCCACCACATCAACGGCAACACCAAACTCTTTAAGTTTGTGCTCAACCAAACGCGACATAGCTTCTAGGCTTTCCTCAGTATACCCCTTCTCCTGCTCTGGAGCATCGTCCAAAAGTGACAGGGCAGGCAGACCGTTTTCTGTAGGCGCATCAAACAAGGTCAGCTGCTTCTCTTTGGCGTCACGTTCGCTGGTCTCAATAACCTTCGGTTCATTTTTGATCTTTGGTGGTTTGCGTTTAGATGTCTCCTTCTTCTTTTCGGTGAAGACCTCAGTGCGCTGCTTTTTTACTTTCCGAAGTTCCAGAAAATCCCTTGTATTTAAAAATGACTTATAAAGCCAAGAGATAAACTTAATAGTCAGTGAACCGACAAGATCTGATAAGGCCAGCCATGACAACCCGGTAAACAGGGTAATCCCCCCCAAGGTAAGCGCCAGCAATAACAACGTTGAGCCAAGCACACCTATTGCGGAACTTAATCCAGATGAGATAACGCAGCCAAGGATTCCACCAGCATTACCAAATGCACACCCAGAACCATCAAGCGGTAACAGCCCAGGTGCTACATTGTGATGGATTGCAGCCAAACCAGCACCAGCTGCTAGAGTAATAAAAAAACCTACCCAACGAATAGAAAATACAACCAGACTAAAACCGGAGCCTGGGCCTTGCCAGCGGTGTATCAACCAACCACTATAGGCCACCATTATGGGGAACAGATAAGCTATAAACCCAAACAGGTAAAGAAATATATCCGCAATAAAGGCACCAAACACTCCTCCAGTATTAAGAACTACCTTTGCAGAGCCGCTATGAGTCCAGCCTGGATCTGCAGAGTTATAGGTATACAGTGAAATTAAAAAATAGATTGCAACTGCCAAAAGAACCAGCAAGGCACCTTCCCTAAGTCCTTTTTTTACATGTACTCCTAATGGAATCTGGTTATTTTCTTCCTGATCAGAAACTGAATTAGCCAAAATCTTATTTCCATGAGTTATGATTGATATATCTACGTCAATAGTTTAACTCAAACTGCTAATCCTTTCTATTGATCCTTCATAGACTGTTTTCGGTAGATATGATAAATATTATTACAATTTCAAACTACAAATCACCTCTGAACTAAGGAGAACTCATAATGTCGGAAACCAAACATTGTCGTTTGCTGATTCTAGGCTCCGGTCCAGCCGGTTATACCGCGGCAATATATGCATCCAGAGCAAATCTAAACCCTGTGCTAGTTACTGGAATGCAGCAAGGTGGACAGTTAACTACAACTACCGAAGTTGACAACTGGCCTGGCGACCCTGATGGCGTTCAGGGTCCAGAGTTAATGCAAAGAATGTTGCAGCATGCCGAGCGCTTTGAGGCAGAGGTTATCTTCGACCACATCAATGAAGCTGACCTGTCGAAGCAGCCATACACCCTTAAAGGGGATAATGCTACATATACCTGTGACGCGTTGGTTATTGCCACCGGTGCTTCAGCCAGATATCTTGGGCTTGATTCCGAGGAAGAGTTCAAAGGCAAAGGGGTTTCTGCCTGCGCCACCTGCGATGGGTTCTTTTACAAAAACCAAAAGGTTGCTGTTATCGGCGGCGGTAATACCGCAGTTGAAGAAGCACTTTACCTTGCCAATATTGCCTCAGAAGTTGTTATAGTTCATCGACGCGACCAATTCCGTTCTGAAAAAATTCTGTCCGACAAGTTAAGGGAAAAAGCCAAAACCGGCAATGTGACTTTGGAACTGGAACAAACTCTTGATGAAATACTTGGCGACAAGATGGGTGTTACCGGGATCCGCACCAAAAATGTAACAACCGGCGAGACCAAGGAAATCGAAGTCGAAGGTGTATTTATTGCTATCGGCCATGCACCTAATACCGAGTTATTTAATGGTCAGCTGGATATGGATAACGGTTATATCACTGTAAAGTCTGGTCTGGATGGCGATGCAACCGCAACCAGCAAACCAGGCGTTTTTGCAGCCGGGGACGTTGCAGACCAGCATTACAAGCAGGCGGTTATCTCAGCAGCAACAGGTTGCATGGCTGCGCTTGATGCTGAAAAATACCTCGATAATCTAGAATAATTATCAATCAGGCGATGCATAAGCTAGAGCTCTACTGGATTGACCCAAGTTATCCTGCGGATCACTTTCCGGATCTCAGATATGCATTGACAGAACCAAACGGCCTACTGGCCTTTGGCGGAGATCTTTCTACTGAACGCCTGATAGCAGCATATGAGCGCGGTATCTTTCCCTGGTACAGCAAAGATGAGCCAATTCTATGGTGGTCACCAGACCCGCGTTCAGTAATTTTTCCCGAGCAATTTAAACCTTCCCGCAGCCTGAAAAAAACCATTAGAAAACGACACTTTAATCTTACCATCGACACCTGTTTTGCCGATATTATTAAAAGATGCTCTGAACCTCGCAGCTATTCAACTGATACCTGGATTACCCAAGAGATGATGGACGCCTATATCCAATTAAATGAATATAAGATTGCTCACTCTGTTGAAGTTTGGCGGCAGGATGAACTTGTCGGCGGACTTTACGGAGTTTCACTGGGCAAGGCTTTTTTTGGAGAATCGATGTTTTCAATGGCAACTGATGCGTCGAAAGTAGCCCTGGCTTACCTTGTTGAACAACTAAAACTCTGGGGATTTAAACTGATAGACTGCCAAGTAAGCTCCGATCATATGGCCTCTTTAGGCGCGATTGATATAAGCAGAGACGAATTTATGCGCCTGCTGAGCACCGATTGCAGCGGTAGAACCAGGCTTGATGACTGGAAATTTGATTCTGATATAACCGAAAAAATTATCGGTGACTAACCACTATGAACATTCAAAGGATAAGCTTTTATTTAACCCCACCGCACCCTTGTTCATATATTGCTGGCAACACGGCAAGCACAGCCTTTGCGGATCCCAATATTAAACTGACACCAGCACACTATAATCATCTGATCCGTTATGGCTTTCGTCGCAGTGGCAAACACATCTACCGCCCCCACTGCGATAACTGCTCAGCATGCATCTCCATAAGAGTAAAAACCAATGAATTCAAAGCGGGTAGAAGATTTAAAAGAGTGCTGAGCAATAACTCAGACCTTATATGCGAAATTACTGATAATGCCAACAGAGAAGAACATTACCAGTTATATCGCAAATACATATCCTCCAGGCATCAAGGTGGAGAAATGGATGAAGATAACCCGGATACGTACAAGGAATTCATCTGCTCAAACTGGAGCAGCACTATCTACCTTGAAGCCCGCTTACAGCAAAAACTACTCGGTGTCGCAGTGATTGACCAGGTTGAAAATGGTATCTCCGCAGTATACTCTTTTTTTGACCCCGACTATCCGAAACGAAGCCTTGGCAACTACCTAATCCTGAAACAAATTGAGCTTAACAATAAAATCAACCAGGAATATCTGTATCTGGGCTACTGGATAGAAAAAAGCCAAAAGATGAATTATAAGGCAGACTACAAACCTCATCAGTTGTTTATTGAAGGAAAGTGGACGGAGGAATAGAATCCCTAAGAATAGGAATTTATTATTTTTCTGTTAGTTTATTTTTTTTCTGCTAAAATATGCCACCGTGAAAAACTTACTGTGAGGATTTGATCCTATCATGAGATTTTTGAAGTAATGGCAAAAGAAGATAACATTCATA
>QZLE01000071.1 GCA_004796365.1 Gammaproteobacteria bacterium
CTATAACCCGGATAATCCGCGTAAGTTAATGCGCAGAATGCGTCGTCTCTTCAATCGCCCGAATATGGATAAGAATGAGATGAATATTATGCGAGGCATTCTTACAGCAGTGGAAAGATCTTATAAGCAATAACGCTATTGCAAAAATCACCTTCCTCCAAGCAGGATTGCCGCAAGTTTAGGCATTTTGTGCAGTAGGCGATTAATCCAGATGGTTATTATTACCGTTACCACCGGTGTTGCTATCCAATAGACTAGATAAGGCAAATCAGCCGGAATTTTCTTGAATACCATCCAAATCACTAATATCAGTGGGCCATGAGAAAGAAAGGTCAGAAAGCTATTTTTTGAGTACTTATGCAGAAATCTTCCTACTATGGAGTTTTCTATTAGTGACATAGATGGCCAAATAAGAAATGGCGATACCAGCTTGAATAAATTTCGGTTTTCAATTTTGAAATAAATTAGTGCAATGCATATGGTAACGAATACCGATAGAAGTATTGGAGCATATTTATCAAGCCGTTTTAGATCCCACTCTTGATTTGCAGCCAATGCCCCTAAGTAAAAACTTACTATCATGGGGTTACGAAGAATAAGCGGCCCTTCAAGGTTAAACTGGTAAATAACTAGAATTAAAATCAATCCAAGGTATGGAGCTCTTTTTATAAGCTGCCAGAACAATGGGGAAAGCATGGAAATAACGAAGAGATCCCTTAAAAAGTTAAGTGGATAGTTTGCTGGCGATGCTGTTAGCCCGGTTAATGCGTTTACCCATGCCATTGGTTCAAATGGGTAGAGCTTTGCAGAAAATTCATGTGAAAGAAGGTTGTATTTTTGGACCACGAAGATAAAAGCTACGAAAGGGATATTCCATATTACTAGTGGGTATATGATGGAAAAAAACTTCTTTTTGATGAGCTTTTTAGGGTATAGGTAAAGCTTTGATTTAAATATAAGATAGCCAGAAACAGCCGTTAAGACAGGCACTGCTGCTCTGAATACACCGTGAGACAGAAAAGCCTTGATATATTCAAAAAGAGGCCCGTTGACTTCAGATAAAGGGCGATATGGAGGCAGGTGTAAAACAATTATCCCAATTATCATAAAATAACGGGTAATCCATATGCGTTTACTTATATCGCTTTCTAAAACTTTCCTATCCATGGTCGGCTATTTCTTAACAAACTTCAGCATCATCTTCCCCATGTCGCGGTTGAATGCCAGTGTAAGGGCAGAGTAGATAATAATTCCACTTACTATAGATAACGCAAACAGAATGTGCTGACTGATATCGGTTAGTGCATGCTGAATTCCGAATATGGAAAACATCATGATAGTTGCCAGAATAAGCGGGGTAATCATCTGCTTTAGTAAATCAGTTAGGGTTAGGCCAATTATTGGCAGGGTATAAAAAAGATTTCTGCCGACCACTAGCGGGAATCCGATAGCCCAAGCATATACCAGCCCCATAAGTCCGCCAATTTCACAGCCGATATAATATGCAGATACCATTATAACGAAGAGCCATACCTGGTTTTTGAAATCCTTTGCAGGGTGCCCAAGAGCGCCAGTGATTGATGGCGTTAGGCCATTTAGCATCCGTAGTGGCAGCACGAAACAAAGTACCCGTAGGGCTGGAATTGCGCCGCGCCAATGTTCGCCTAGGTAATTGGGGATGAAGTCAGCGATTGATGCAATCCCCCAAAGTATAGGGAATGAAATCAGGCTCAAAAGGCCAACCGCCTTTAAATAGTGGCTGGCAACTTGTTCCTTATCATCCTGCATTCTGGCAAAGGCAGGGAAGGCGATCTGGTTGATGATAGGGGAGATCTTTTGTGCTGGTAGTGAAGCGATATGCGTTGCGAATTTATACAGGCCAACGGTATCAATTGCCAATAACCTACCGGCAATAATCATGTCAGCATTGGACGAGAAGAACCATAGCCAGCGTGAACCCATGGTAAAGCCACCAAATGAGAGCATGCTGCTCACCCCTTTGAAGTTAAAGGTAGGCAGGTGGCGGAATGGATTGGCATAGTTGTAGCCAATTAGATGGCAGATGATTGTGGTCATGTGGCCAAGAATTAGTGCCCAAACTCCTAGTCCGTATGTGGCGCACAAAAGGGTGGTGAAGCTTGATATTATTGATGATACTAGTTCAATTATAGAGCGAACTTTGAAGTTCAGGTTGCGTTCTAGGGTTGCTTTGGGGACCACGTAAAATGGTATGAGTAAAAACTGGGAGCCAAGCATCATTATTAATGTGGTTAGGCGTTCGTCTCGATAGAATTCAGCAATGTATGGGGCGGCTAGTGAAATGACTGTAGTTAGCGCAATTCCAACGATTAATACCAAGCCAAATATCTGGCGTTGGTCTTTTACCGTTATATCTTTTTTTTGCATCAAGGCTGATGAGAGCCCTAATTCGCTTACCAAAAACATGAAGGAGATAACTACGGTGGCCATGGCAAAAAGACCATAATCGGCCTCGACCAGAATCGACATGATGTAAAAGGTTATTATCCAGGAAAAGGCCTGGGATAAAATTTTGATGACGGTAAACCATCTAAGGGATGTAATAACCTTGGCGCCGATATCTGACATGGGTTTTTCTTAGTTTGTCCACAATAGTATTAGTCTATTAATTGGGGGGTATATTACCATTTTTGCCAGTTTTTTATTATTTATTCTTAAAATAAAAAAAGGGAAGATTAAGTTCTTCCCTTTTTTGCAAAATAATAGCCTAAGTTATCTAGGAATAATTGCCCATTTTGGAGCGTCGGTGTAGTCAGTAATACTATCC
>QZLE01000059.1 GCA_004796365.1 Gammaproteobacteria bacterium
ATCTGGATAACGGGAAAACTATTGCTGTAATACAGGGTAAAGATCCGCAGGATCAATTTCGTGTGGGTGATAGGGTAAGAGTCCTTTCGCGTGGTGGTGAAACCAGAGTTACAAGATAGGCTATAACCACTTATCCTGCAAAAAATACCGTTTGTCTTATACAAAGTGAATTGTGCCGCAGAACGATAGAGAATAGCATCACAAAGTATTATTCTTGTTCTGAGGCAATGACTCAGTCTAGCTTTCAAGCTTATTTTGAAAGCATAAATATTAAATTAAATGAATATATTTATATAAAATGGAAAAAATAAAACAACAACAGGGCGTGACTTTTATTGAACTACTGGTGTCTTTAGCTGTAGTTGCTATCTTAATATCTGTTGCAGCACCGGCTTTTCAGCAAATGGTTGTAAATAACCGGGTTGAATCAACGGCAGAGCTTTTGCGTAACAGCATTCTTCATGCCCGAAATACCTCGATACAAAACAAGTCTGCGCATTCGGTAAGATTAAATGGAGATGCTTCTGCAATTACAGGCTGGGTAGTAGGTGCTACAGGAGATTTTACCAGCAGATTAATTGTTGAGGCTGTAAATGAGCAGATTGAGCTCAAGGAGTATAGTGGCGCAGCCGCAAATATTGATTACAACTCATACGGTTATATTGCGGGCAGTGAAGATTTGGTCAAGCGTGTATTTACAGTATGTCATAAAGATGGCGAATCAGGGCTCATGGGTAAAGCAGTAATTCTTTCATCAAGTGGCATGGTGATGATTAAAAATGCAAATCAGAGCATAGAAGACCCGGCGAATCCAGCTAATACAATTGATATCTGTCAATAATCGATATCTGTATTCGGTATTACAACGCAGCAGTTTGTTTATAGGCAATTAAGGTATGAAAAATTTCAATATTAATTACAAGCTGATAAAAATAATTAACCAACAAGGTGTTGGTATGGTCGAGGTTATGGTGGCGCTTTTGGTTTTTTCTGTAGGGATGCTAGGTATTGCCTCACTGCAAATGGTGTCGCTAAAAACTTCATTTGAGGCAGAGCAGCGTTATGAAGCTACTGTATTGGTGGATGACATTATGTCCAGAATTACTGCTAGTGATGTACCCATGCAAGATAGAAGCACTGTTTATGATATGGCCCCTTATGATAGCGCTAGTACTCCAGTGCTAGGAGGGTCAGGCAAAGACTGTAATCTTATTGGAAGTGACTGTAGTCAGGCGGAAATAGCAGCATGGGATATCTTTCAGTGGCAGATGGCAATAAAGGCACAGGCAGTTCAGCATGATGGTGAGTCTCAAGGATTGAAAGGCGCCAAAGCTTGCTTGGAATTTCATGGAGGAAGTCCTCGTGTAACCATTGTTTGGGAGTCAATGTCGGAAATGGGTAATGGCCCGGGAGATATAGGGTGCGGAGGTACATTGGATGGTAAATATCGACATTATAGCGGACCGCGTAGACCATAACCGTTATTGATTAATCCGTAAAAACAGAAAAACCAAACTCATTCAACAAGAAAGTATGATGCAAAAAATAAAATACAACAGACAAACAGGGATGACGCTAGTAGAGCTAATGATAGCCTTGCTGATTGGACTGCTATTATCTGCGGCGATAATAACAGTGTACATGTCAAATAAAACCACCTTTTGGGAAACCGAAGCGGCGGCTAGTATGCAGGATAATGCCCTGTTCGCTAAAAGATTGATTGGTGACGAAATTCAACATGCTCGATTTTCTACTGGCGTGGGTATAGGTAATATAATAGATGGCGGCCTTACCTTGCCCAATGGTGAAGATTGTGGTCCGGCAGGGGTAACAGGACTGGCAGATCTGCCAAGTGTATATGCAGTTGCAGCTGCTAATGCACCGACTTGTTTAGCTGGTAATAGCGTTAAATCGGGTACTGATGTGCTGTTCATAAAACGCGTGGCTCGAGAGGCTCCCAGCTCAGTTGAAAATAATAAAATATATTTTAAACCTGCCGCTTTGGATTCTGGCCAAATTTTTTTGGGATCCCTTGGTATTAGCGCTATAAATGACGCTATCACTGGTAATGCTGATGTTGAAAGTGGAACAGGCTCCTTAAGGGAATTTATCTATCGCGCCTACTATGTTGCAAACGTTCCTGGAAGAGCGTTTCCGCAGTTACGACGCATGAGCTTGCGTGGTAATGGCGGGGCTTTGGAATGGTTTGTTGAGTCAGTTGCTGATGGTATCGAGGATATCCACTTCCAATTTGGAATAGATAATAGCAGAAATGGTCGAGTTGATACCTATGTAACTGCAGCAGGTGTAGATAGTGATGAAGACTGGAAAGAGGTGCATGCCGTCAAGATGTTTATGCTGACTCAATCAACCCGCAGTGACATGGGGTATACCGATGACAAAGAGTATACATATCGAGATACGGATGGGGATGGAGTTGCAAATTCAACTACAGTTACAGGACCATATCATCGCAAACTGCACCAAACCACTTTTATGATTCCTAACTAACCCATAAGCAAACAGAAAAATTGAATATAGGATAAAGCTATGAAAAAAGCACTCAATAGAAATAAACACAAAGGTGGAGCGCTGCTCGTCGCCATGATATTTTTGGGAGTTCTTACCATGGTTGGGATCTCAGTAACCTTTACCAGCTCCTCGCAAATGATGGTTTCTTACAACCACCAGGACATGAGTGATACCTTCTGGTCTACCAATGAGGCGTTACAACTGTTTTTAAACCAAACAGCTGTTGGTGGCAAATCATCTGCTGTTGGTGATAAGGATGCCTTACTCATGACTCCAGCACAGTCATTAGAGGAAAAGAGTTTAAGTGATTTTAGTTCTAGTACAATCCTTTCGATGATCAATAGCTCTATAAGTGGAAGTAATCCAAAATTTGGAAGTGCCGAAGGTGATATAGGCAAAAAAATTAACATATCTATTAAACAAAAGGCGAAAGGGGCGATATGTCCGCGCGCTCCTAGAGGATCAAGCGTAACCAAGATTTCATGTGATCATTTTGATGTTTATAGTCGTTATGATACTGGAACTACTTATAAGCCAGGTATACAAATGGGAATATATCGCGAAATGATTCACAGTAACTCTGCAACCCATAGAGACCTAGAGCTATAGCGGTTAATAATCCCCAGCTTAATACACTAAAAGCAGACAGGTAGACAAAGAATTAAAATTTTAGGCAACCAGCCCAAAAGGAAGAGAGAGATGAAGCGCATAACAATAATCTTATCTTTAATAGCAATGATGCTAGG
>QZLE01000041.1 GCA_004796365.1 Gammaproteobacteria bacterium
GCACTACTCTTTCTTTAACGGAACCAATTATAACTATTGGGGCAGCATCATGATGGCAATGGCATATATATCAATCATAATGATCATATGTAAATTGCTCGGTTCAAATATTATACTAACTCCATTCGCCGCTCTTGGACGTACCGCACTGTCAAATTACCTTGGGCAAACGTTAATATGCACAACGATATTCTATGGCCACGGACTTGGATATTTTGGTCAATTTTCAAGAACAGAACTTTTATATTTCGTTGTAACCATCTGGGCTTTTCAGCTTATTGCATCTTCATTATGGCTAAAATATTTTAAACAAGGGCCTATCGAATGGGTTTGGCGCTCACTAACACTTACCTGGTACTCTTCATCCAAAACAAAAACAGATGATGTTTTTCCAAAAGAGGCAATAAGTTCATAATATCCGGGCTAAATAACTATACAAGCAAACTACATAAGCACAACTAATAAAGGCAGCCGAAGCTGCCTTTAACGCATATATATCAATATCATTATTAAGCGACGTGCCCATCTGGCAAAGTAATGTTAAGTTCAAGAACCTCACACTCTCCAGCCTTTTCCATTTGCACCTTCACAGCATCGTCATCTACTTCTACATATTTTTTAACTACAGCAAGAATCTCTTCTTGCATAACCCTAAGATAGTCAGGCCCACCAACCTCTGCTCTTTGCTGAGCAATAATTACCTGAAGCCTTCCCTTAGCTACTGATGCGCTTTTCTTTCTGTTTGCGCGAAAAAAATCCATGAAACTCATTATGCATTAACCTCCAAACAGTCGCCCAAAGAATCCCTTCTTTTCAATATCAAGGAACCTATGTGGAACCTCTTCCCCTAGCAACCTGGCAACCGCATCTTCATATGCATTTCCTGCATCGCTTTCTTCATCCAGAATAACCGGTTGACCTGAGTTAGAAGCATTTAGCACCGATTGCGACTCCGGAATAACACCTAGCAGAGGAATTGCCAGAATTTCCTTAACATCATCAACACTTAACATCTCACCCTTTTCTACCCTCTCTGGAGAGTATCTTGTAAGCAGCAGCGACTCCTTAACAGGTTCCTGGTTTTCCTCCGCCCTTTGGGTTTTACTGGCGAGAATTCCTAGCACACGATCGGAGTCGCGCACTGATGAAACCTCAGGATTGGTCACAACGATTGCTTCGTCAGCAAAATACATTGCCATCATCGCCCCTTTTTCAATACCAGCTGGGGAATCGCAAATGATATAGGCAAAGTCTTTAGCTAAATCATCAATAACTTTCTTTACTCCTTCAAGATCCAGCGCATCTTTATCTCTAGTTTGAGATGCCGGTAAGATATAAAGGTTATCTACGCGCTTATCTTTTATAAGTGCCTGATTAAGATTTGCCTCTTCTTTAATAACATTCACAAAGTCATAGACAACTCTGCGCTCGCACCCCATTATTAGATCAAGATTTCTTAAACCAACATCAAAATCAATTACAACGGTTTTATATCCGCGCTTGGCTAGCCCTGTACTTATTGCAGCACTCGTTGTGGTTTTTCCCACTCCGCCCTTTCCTGACGTTATGACAATAATTTTTGCCACGTATTTACCTCCGCATTTCCTTTTCCAAAAATCCTGAACTAACTATTTCGCTGTTTTATAGCTAAACACTTTTAATCTTCATCAAGTCATCTTCAAGATAAACCTGTACAAACCCTTTTTTTGCATCTGCCGGAATATCATCACTCATCTTGTACTGTCCAGCTATCGAGATAAGTTCGGCATCCAAGCTATGGCAGAAAATTCGTGCATCCATATCTCCTTGCACACCTGCCAGCGCACGCCCTCTAAGATTTCCATATATATGAATATGGCCATCCGCCAACACCTCGGCTCCTGCACCAACCGATGACATTATCACCAGATCACAATCTCGGGCATAGATCTGCTGACCTGATCTTACCGGCTGTTTTATCAACATAGTTGGCGATTTTGACACCTGCGCACTAGGAACCAGCTGTTCCTGTTTTTCCTCTTGCTCTTCCTTTACTGAGCCTTGTTTTGAGTCCTTTTCAGGAACTAACCCACTTCCCTTCTCTTCCTGCTTGCTTTCTGTTACCACCTTAATCTTAGGAAAAACCCCCAAACCAATTTTTGCTGCATTCTCTTCCTGCTTTGGGTCGCTACCAATAATCCCAATCGGAACCATTTCATGACGGCGAATTATGTCTGCCAACTGCAGCAGGTTTGTTGCCGCAAAGTTAGTTGCATCAATAACTAAAGGAGAGTTGCGAAAAAATTCTGGAGCCTGGGCTATCTTTTCACCAAGCTGCTGGTCAATCGCTAAAAGGTTGTCATCAAGGATGTTCAATACGGTAAGGGTAAGCATTCTGCCTTTAAATTCAAAGGCTCTGCTGGTTTGAGTCTCTTTAGTCGATTTTAAAATCATATAACAAAAATAATCCATTAATTACGATACGGGCAATTCCATAAGACCCCATCGTCTGCTCACAACTTCTGGTCAAGCTTTGGCCGAAAAACGCTGACCTAAAAAAAGAGCGGTTATGGCAGTGCACAACCACTCCTAGATCTACTTTATACTCTGCATCTTACGATGGTTCAAGCATAAATTTTGTTGCTTTTAAGATAAACCTTAAGCTTTCGCCAATAAGCTGTTCATTCTTCTCACAAACTCATTTGGATCATCAATTTGCCCACCTTCTACCAATAACGCCTGGTCAAACAGTACATGCGCCAAGTCAGCAAATGCATCAGCACCAAGGTTATCATTCATCCTTTTAACTAGAGCGTGCTCAGGGTTGATCTCAAGAATCGGCTTGCCCTGTGGCATTGCATGCCCGGCAGATTTAAGCATTCGTTGGATGTTCACTGCCATCTCATGCTCTTCCACAACCAAACAAGAAGGTGAATCGGTAAGGCGATTGGTTAATCTAACCTCTTTCACCTTTTCATCCAGAGTTTCTTTCATTTTATCCAGAAGGCCTTTTAGTTCAGTTTCGTTCTTCTTAAGCTCTTCTTTCTCTTTCTCATCATCAAAGTCACCTAGATCAAGAGCACCTTTTGAAACTGCTTGTAGCTGCTTGCCATCGAACTCAGTTACGTGAGAAGCCAACCACTCATCTACTGGATCAGAAAGCAGCAGAACTTCAAGCCCCTTCTTAGCAAATACTTCAAGATGCGGGCTATTTTTAGCAGCAGCAAAACTATCAGCTACGATGTAGTAGATCTTATCTTGACCTTCTTTCATACGTGAAATGTAGTCGTCAAACGACACATTCTGTTCATCTGTACTTGTGTGAGTTGATGCAAAACGGAAAAGCTTGGCAATCTTCTCTTTATTTGCGAAGTCCTCACCCGGTCCCTCTTTAAGTACGCGACCAAATGCCTTCCAGAACTCCTGATATTTTTCCGGCTCTTTCTCAGACATTTTTTGCAGCATATCCAGAATTTTTTTAACCGAACCACCACGAATCTTATCAATAACCTTGTTATGCTGCAGGATCTCTCGCGATACATTTAGCGGCAGATCATCTGAATCAATTACCCCCTTAACAAAACGCAGATATCTTGGAAGCAGTTTATCCGCTTCATCCATAATAAATACGCGTTTAACATATAACTTAAGGCCATGCTTGCTTTCACGGTCATACAGATCAAACGGAGGATTCTTAGGGATATACAGAAGGGAGATATATGATTGAGTCCCCTCTACATGATTGTGAATATGAGCCAAAGGCGCTTCAAAGTCATGTGATACATGCTGGTAGAACTCATTGTATTCTTCTTCAGAGATATCTTTTTTGGCACGAGTCCATAGTGCGGATGCAGAGTTTACAGTCTCATCGACCGGCTCTTCTGGTTCTTCACCCTCTTCAGCCGGTGCTGGAATGCTCTTCATGATGATTGGCAGCGAGATATGATCTGAATACTTCTTAATAACATTTCTTAGACGCCAATCATCGAGGAACTCATCCTGATCTTCTCTTAGGTGCAGAGTCACTTCGGTACCACGAGCCTCTTTTTCAATATTTTCTACCGAAAAATCACCCTTACCACCAGACACCCATTCAACACCATCAGAGCTGGCTGCACCAGCCTTGCGACTGCGTACTGTGACCTTATCTGCCACAATAAATGCAGAATAGAAACCAACACCAAATTGTCCAATAAGGTGTGCATCTTTAGCCTGGTCACCGGTAAGCGAGTTAAAAAATGCCTTAGTACCCGATTTAGCAATTGTTCCAAGATGCTCGATTGTCTCATCACGAGTCATACCTATTCCGTTATCAGATACGGTAACAGTACGAGCTTCTATATCGTAAGAAACTCTAATCTTAAGCTCCGAATCATTTTCAAATAGAGCATCATTACTTAACCCTTCAAAACGTAATTTATCCGCAGCATCGGATGCATTGGAAATAAGCTCACGCAGAAAAATCTCTTTATTTGAATAAAGGGAGTGAATCATTAGATCCAATAGCTGGGTCACTTCGGTTTGAAATTCATGTGTCTCTTTTTTTGCAGAAACAGTCATTTGTAAAACTCCTGGTTTATATATTCCATTTTGTACGATTTGTTAGTTTATCTATGGGGGTATTTTTTGAGGTTTCAAGAGAAAGGAATAAAAAATATATTATGAGGATATTTTTCAAGGCCAAGGCGTGATTTATTAAGAAAATTATGAGCGCACTTGAAGTGCATAACTCATTTATTAATAAGTCGAAACAAAAAAACCGGTGCTATTTAGCACCGGCTTTCTGGATAACTCATCTTACTAGAGATTACTTAGCTAATGACTCAAGAAAAACCTCATTAACACGCTCTCTTAATTCTTTTCCAGGTTTAAAGTGGGGCACATATTTTCCTGGTAATGCTACCGACTCACCTGTTTTAGGGTTTCTTCCAATCCTTGGAGGTCTGTGGTGAAGTGAAAAACTTCCAAATCCGCGAATCTCGATTCGCTCGCCAGAAGATAGCGCTTCACTCATGTGCTCAAGCAGAGTCTTAACTGCCAACTCTACATCTTTAAATGCAAGATGTTGCTGGCCATTTGCCACAACTTCAATCAACTCTGATTTAGTCAGTGTTTTCTTTGTATCAACCATCGAACCTACCTAATCAAATTAAAAAAGTATTAATTAACTGCACCGAAGCTTGTTCGGTGCAGCCGCTCAATATTAGTCTTATTTCTTGCCCATTTGCTCTTTAAGCAGATCACCGATGGTAGCTGATCCTGCTGAAGCAGATGCCTGAGACTCACGATTGTAATCTTCAACCGCAGACTGCTCTTCTGCAGCATCTTTAGCTTTGATAGAAAGAGTTATAGTTCTGCTCTTGCGGTCAACACCAACAAACTTGGCTTCGACTTCCTGGCCTTCTTCAAGAGCCTGGCGAGCATCATCGATTCTCTCGCGAGAAATTTCAGAAACTCTTAGCTGGCCTTCAACACCATCACCCAAGTCGATAACTGCACCTTTGGCATCAACCTCAGCTACAGTGCCTTTTACCAAACTACCCTTCTCGTTTTCAGCTACGAAGTTTGAGAATGGATCCCTTTCAAGCTGTTTAACACCAAGAGAGATTCTTTCACGCTCTGAATCAACAGAAAGTACAACAGCCTCAACCTCGTCACCTTTCTTGAACTGTCTAACTGCCTCTTCACCAGTTTCGTTCCAAGAGATATCTGAAAGATGCACAAGACCGTCGATGCCACCGTCAAGACCAACAAAGATACCAAAGTCAGTGATTGACTTGATATTACCTGAGATACGGTCACCTTTGTTGTGAGTTGCAGCAAACTCTTCCCAAGGATTAGTACGGCATTGCTTCATACCTAATGAGATTCTGCGACGCTCTTCATCGATATCAAGAACAACAACCTCAACTTCATCACCAAGCTGTACAACTTTATTAGGATTAACGTTTTTATTAGTCCAATCCATTTCAGATACGTGAACAAGACCTTCAACACCATCTTCAATCTCAACAAAGCATCCGTAGTCGGCAATATTGGTGATTTTTCCGAATAATCTCGCACCTTCTGGGTAACGACGTGCAATATCAACCCATGGATCTTCACCCATCTGCTTAAGACCAAGAGAGACACGATTTTTATCTTTGTCGAACTTAAGTACACGGACGTCGATCTCTTGACCAACTTCAACAACCTCTGAAGGATGCTTAACACGCTTCCACGCCATATCTGTAATATGCAGCAGACCGTCGATACCACCAAGATCGATGAATGCACCGTAATCTGTAAGGTTTTTAACAACACCCTTAGCGATATGACCTTCTTGCATGTTCTCAAGTAGAGTTTCGCGTTCTGCACTGTACTCTTCTTCAACTACAGCAC
>QZLE01000186.1 GCA_004796365.1 Gammaproteobacteria bacterium
CTTGGATGGAGTGTAATTCAGCAACTTATAATTGTGATCCTGCTGATAGGGTATCGAGTCCAGGTGCTTATGGTGCTTATCCATTTATAGATTTTAGCAGTGGTGTTTATGGAATTATTGCTCGTCAGGGAGCACTAGGTACTTTTGCTGAAGGTTATCAAGTCTTCTCAAGCGTGGTTACAGAAATTGAAAGTTGGGCTGAACTGCAGAACAGTCGTTAGTATTAATTCATTGCCAGTATCCAGTATGGAGATGTTGATTATCTGTGATTTGCTTCCTATCTTTTATCTTACTGGCAAATAAAATGGATGGACGTACATGAGACTAATGACATTAGCTATTATTGGAGTTCTCTCACTAACTGCATGTGATAAGTGGGACGCTGAAGGCCCAAGCGTTGAGGTTGAATATAAATTCAGTACCAAAGACGAATTCCTTAAATATTATCTTCCTCTTCAGGATGATCATGGTGGAGTAAAGTCATGGGTTCCGGCTGAAGGTGCTGATTGCTTAGGCGGAAAGGTATTTACTCTTGCGGATGGTTATAAAGCAACGTTTTGCCCTGCCAATGGTGATGAGTCATTGTTTAAGTAAAAAATTCTGTTGCCCGAATCAGTCGGGCAACCCTGAATTACTATTTTTGTCATCAACAAACACCCCCTTCACATCTTCAATGATCATATAAAGCGCAGGTATTAGTACTAGTGTAATCAGAGTTGCAAAGATAATTCCAAACCCAAGAGAGAGTGCCATTGGAATCAGGAATTTTGCCTGTCTGGATGTTTCGAAGATCATTGGTGACAGGCCAACGAAGGTTGTCATTGTGGTGAGGATAATGGGGCGAAAACGGCGAATTGACGCAGTTAATAAAGCCTCTAATATTTCTACTTTATCGCGCAGGCTGCGATTGGCGAATTCGATTAATACGATGGAATCATTTACTACTACACCAGTTAGTGCCATTAGTCCAAATAAACTCAAGATGCTGAGCGAATATCCCATTATCAGATGGCCTACAATAGCACCAATAGCACTGAATGGAATGGCTATCATTACCATTAGTGGCTGAGTGTAGCTGCCAAATAATATGGCTATTAAGGCAAAGATAACTATCAATACAGCAATGAGGCCTTGGATAAGGCTATCAACACTATCGCGAATATCAGCTTGTCTACCTTCGAAAGAGTAGTTTAAACCAGGGTATCTTTGTTTAAGCTCTGGCAGCGCCTCTTCCTTGATGGTGTTTATTATTAAATTGGTTTTTGATGGTGGATCGACATCTGCCTGAACCTGAATCGTGCGACGGCCATTTCTGCGTTTTATCTGTGTGTATGCACGACCTTCGTTATAGTTGACTACATCTGCGAGCAAAACTTCCTGCCCCTTTGGTGTCCTTATGATCAGGTTATTTAGGTCGAACTGTGATTGCCTTTCTGATTCTGGCAGACGTAGGCGAATGGTTACTTCATTGGCACCATATTGCTGTTTAAAGGCCTCAAGCCCGTAAACCGATGATCTGATTTGTGAGGCAATGCTTTGTGCGTTTAGGCCAAGCGCATAACCATATGGACTAACTTTAAAATCAAACTGACGTTTGCCATTGGCTGTTCCGTCGTCAATGTCACTGGTATTTGGGAATTTTTCTAGAGCTTTGGCAAGATCTTGCCCAGCTTTAGTCAGAGTGTTATTGTCCCTATGGTTCAACTCAACGGTTAGGGATGAGCCTGATCCAGGTCCGCCACGGTTTGCCTGAAAGCTTGATGATTCCAACCCAATAATCTTGCCTGTTGCCTTACGCCACCTCTTTGTTACTTCGGTAGTGCTGATTGGTCTATCTTCAGATGCTACCAGATAGATTCTTGCTTCAATCGAGTTTTCATTAACCACTGAGTATGTTCCTGTAGCAAGACGTCCTTCTGGAAATTCTTTGATAACCTCTTGTGCTCCAGAGAGTATTTGATTATGAACTTTTACAATATCTTTATCGGGAGAACCAAGTGGTAGGGTAACCTTGGCAAAGGCGTAATCCGACTCAACTCTTGGGAATGGTACCATCCCCATGCGACCACTAAATGCGTAGGCATAGGCTAAAATTAGCAGCGAAACGGCAACAATTATTACCCCATAGCGATAACTTATTACCCAATTCAGAAATTCGCGGTAATGGGTGTTTACAAACTTTTCAAAGCGGGCGTTAAACCAACCCTGAAATCTGATGAGAGATGCCAGCAATCCATAGTCATGCTTTTTTACTAGTTTCTTTAGGCGCAGGTGGGAAGGAAGTATTAGTAGGCATTCAACAAGCGAGATCCCAAATACACATATTACAACTACCGGGATAACATTAAAGATTTTACCCATAATTCCTGGTACAAAATATAGCGGTATAAAGGCAACCATATTGGTCAGAACACTAAATATAACTGGCATTGATACTTCTTTGGCACCCAGTACTGCTGCTTCAAGTGCCGAGTGCCCCTTTTCGCGATAGGAGAAAATATTCTCGCCGACGACGATTGCGTCATCTACCACGATACCCAGGGTGACGATGAAGGCGAACATTGAGACAATGTTTATCGTAAAGTCAGTGGAGGGGAAGAGTAGAAACGCCCCGGCAAATGATATAGGAATCCCCATACTTACCCAGAAGGCAACGCGAACCTCGAGAAACAGAGCCAAAAATAGGATAACCAAGCAAAGGCCGAATATACCATTCTTTATTAATAGCTCTGCACGTTGTTTAAAGTGTTTGGAGCGATCGCGGATAATTTCTAGCTTAAGGTCACCTGGCAATGACTCATTTAAACTAGCAATCTCACTTTTAACTGCATCAGAAACTCCGACAGGAGTCTGATCGCCTATGCGGTAAACCTCAATTCCGATTGCTGGTTTGCCATTGAAGTTTGCTCTTTTATTTGAGTCTTCCAGACCAAATTCGATAGAAGCGATATCCTTTAGCAATAGCTGCGAACCATTGCCATCAATAGCGACAGGGATATTAGCAAAATCGATAGCTTTTTCGCGTCTTTCAGTCAGACGAATTAGTAGATCGCCTGATTTGGTTTCCAAAGTTCCACCGGGAATTTCGACAGCAATCTGCTTAAGCTTGTTGGCTATGTCACTCAGTGTAAGCCCAAGACGCCGCAGCTCAAATTGGGGGATATTGATTTTGATCTCCAGATCGCGCGCTCCAGCCAGATCAACCGGACCGATTCGTTTATTCTGCATCAGCTGGTCTTTGATATTCTCGGCCATCTCGCGCAGGGTAAGGCCAGTGGCATCACCGTAAAGCACCAGGCCAACAACCTCGCGGCGTCTGCTGTCAACGGTTATGACCGGATCTTCTGCATCATTTGGGAACGAGCTTATCCTGTCGACGGCGCTTTGCAGATCTTGCGCGACTCGCATGCGTTCGTCACCTTTGAGTACTTCGATTCTAACGTTGGCACCGCCTTCAGAAGCAACAGAAGAAACTTCGCCAATGCCGTCGATTTCGTTTATAGCATCCTCCAGTGCCAGAACAATGCTTTTTTCCACTTCCTCAGGGCTGGCGCCAGGGTAGGAAATAGAAACTGATACCGTATCCAGATCAAATGCTGGGAATACCTCTTGTGTGGTTTGGGTAAAGATAAAAAAACCGCCTGCCAGACACAGGATCATCAGCAAATTTGACGCAACCCTATTATTTGCCATCCAGGTGATGGGATTATAGGAATGCCTGATCTTTTTGTCGCTTTTCATTTAGTTCGTTCTTGGATTTGGTTGAGGTTTGACCTTGGGGGAGGGCATTGGCTTGTTTTGTCCTACTTTTTTCCTGGTGGCCAGTTCCATTCCTTCTACCGGCACAGAAAGGTTGGATGTGATAAGCATATCGCCTGTTTCAATTTTGGAGTCGAAATATACATATTTCTTGTCTTCATGAACGAAGGTAGGGTAGATGATAGATAGTGCGCGGTTGTGCATTAGCCAAATAGAGTTGCCATCTCGTATAAAAGCTCTAGGTATGCGATATACATTTTCTAGCTGTTTGCCGATGATTTTTACCTGCACAAAGTCATTTATTTTGAGCTGAGACGGTGTATTTTCATCACTTTCAATATCTATCAATAGCTGAGCCATTCTTGAGTTTGTACTAAGTGAAGGGAGAACACTGAAAATTTCGCCGATGATAATGTCATTTGAAGCATTTGATGTAATTTGCACAGTGCTTCTGGCCTCACCAGTTTTTATAAACTTTAGTTTACTTGCTGGTATTGATGTCTTTATTCGAAGTTTGTTGCTGGCGACTAATGTCGCTATTGGTTGCTGTGGGCTTAAATTAGTTCCTACAGAGATATTACGTTCAAGAACAATTGCATTCCATGGTGCATAGATTTTAGTGCGCTCAATAGCCAGCTTGGTTTCGTCTAAAGCTGCTTGCGCTTGCATTAGGCCAGCCTGGTATTGCAATAGTTGAGGTTTGCGCAAAGCTAGCTCTCTTTGTTTTTTTGTTAGCTTTTTGGATCGTTTTAACAGCTTTAGGTCATTTTCAGCAACTACCTGGCGGCCATACTCTAGATCAAGGTCACTTTTTGCCTTTTGTACTGCGGCATCACGCTGTTTTTTAATCAGTTGATAGTCTCGGTCATCAATTGTAGCTAGCAGCTCACCTTTTTTAACCGTACCACCAGGTTCAAGGTTTGGTGATAGCTCAATAACTTCTCCGGATACTTTGGAGGTAAGATTTAATGAGTTAAATGGGATAACCTCGCCAACGGATTCGATCTCAACTTTGAATTCACCTAGTTCAGGCTTCGTGGCTTCAACAATAGTATACTGAGGATTTCTCGTAGGTTTTGGTTTTGCTTTCGGAGCCTTGGTTATAAACCAAATGGCCAGTGAGATCGCAATTGCAGCGATAAGTAACGGTAAAACCCAGTGTAAGAAAAACCTGTTTTTCATTTTGGCTCCGGAAGGATAAAAAAATGATTATAAACCCAGCAATTTTGTATTGCTAAGCAAATATCATATACAGATATCGGAATAAAAAATAACGCATCTGAGAAGTTTTGGTTGACAAAAAAACGAAAAAAAAATGTTTATGTAAAAAAAATTTAACATACTTCAATAATCTCGATATTTACCGTAGACAATCAGCCCCCATTTCAAGTATCATTCACCTCCAGATTTTGTACCCCAGCTCGGGTTAATTCACATGCTTTTTTAAGGTTATATTTTGCTTTTCAGCAGGGAAGGTAAGTGAACATTCGGGCCTAAAATACGCGAAATTTATGAATACACTGGAGGTAGTAATAGCTAAA
>QZLE01000185.1 GCA_004796365.1 Gammaproteobacteria bacterium
TCCATACATAGGTGGCGATACCGGTGTTGTAGAACATATCGGTAGGTAGTGCGACAATTGCCTCTAACAGGTCGGCTTCAAGAATATAGCGGCGGATCTCCGATTCACCCGAACCCGCACCACCTGTAAACAGTGGTGAACCATTGAGGATAATACCGATACGGCCGCCCCCTTCACTGGCATCACGCATCTTGCTGATAAGATGCAAAAGGAATAATAGCGAACCATCAGACACACGAGGCAGGCCTGGACCAAAGCGACCTTGGTAGCCTTTGAGATTATTTTCATATTTAACTTTCTGTTCGATCTTTTTCCAATCAACACCAAAGGGTGGATTGGAAAGCATGTAATCAAACTTATCTGCATAGAGCTGATCATCTGACAGCGTATTGCCCAGCTTTATATTATCCACCTCCTGCCCTTTTATAAGCATATCGGCTTTACAGATTGCATAACTCTCGGGGTTTAGCTCCTGACCGAATGCTTTCATCACTGCCTGTGGATTCAGCTCATGCACATATTCCATACCGGATGAGAGGAAACCACCAGTACCAGCGGTAGGGTCATAAATTGTGCGGATAATGCCGGGCTTAGTCAGTGCCTCATCATCCTCCATAAATACCAGCGAGGTGGTAAGACGGACAATATCGCGTGGGGTAAAATGCTCCCCGGCTGTCTCGTTGGAACCCTCAGCAAAACGGCGTATCAGTTCTTCAAATACCAATCCCATTTCATGGTTTGATATCGCCTGTGGACTAAGATCGGTTTTGCGTACTTTTTGCACAACCTTCCACAGCAGATCAGTGTCATTGAGTTGGCCGATAAATTCAACAAAATTAAAGTATTCAAATATCTCACGAGCATCTTTAGAAAATGCCTGAATATAGCTTTCTAGGTTGTCCTTGATTCCAGATTCACCCAGTTTAGACAGATCCATTTTTGAAGTGTTATAAAAGCTAAGACCGCTGGCTCTTAGCAGAAACTTAGACATTGCCTCTTCAGTCAGCCCTTGCTTATGCCTGGACTCATACTCGGCAACTACCTTTTCTTTGGTATCTTCTAAAACACACTCCAAACGCCGCAAAAGGGTAAACGGTAGAATGATACGACCATATTGAGACTGTTTGAAATCACCGCGTAATAGATCTGCTATAGACCAGCAGTAAGCGGCAAGGTTATTTGTGGCTTGAGTCATTTACTAAAATCCATCTCATTTAACTAGATAACGTGAGCACTATAATAACAGCTTTCCTAAGCTGAATTAAAATCCATAGTATTTTCACAGGTAGATTTTAGCTAATTATTACAGGGAGCACTAATATAATTGTCAAAAGTATTTCGTTATTATGCGATCCCCAGAACCATTGCAGAAATAAATCTTTCAAAAAAGTACATTACAGCTAAATTGCACTAAATTTGCATGGGACTTATTTCACAGTTTTCAAATCCCCAAATTTCTTAAAGCTTATATTTTGCACTCTATACTTCGTAGTGCAAATGCATTTGTACCAATGACTTAAATACCTCTTGTATTATAATCATAGTATTGCCTCAGCACTTAGTTAGTTTTGCATTATAATTATAATATATTTGGCTTATTTATCAATCACTTAAATTATGCTCCGTGTCTCAGAAAACCTTCAGATATTTTGATATTCTACATCATAATAGGGTGCAATTCTGTACCCTAAAAACGTAATCATGAGGTGATTTATGAATAAACATAAAATTGTATTTTTATTCGATGATGGCATAGATAAGCTAATGTTTACAGCTGAATCTGAAAAGGAACTTATTGAAAAAATTGAAAGAGAGATCGGGCATAAATTTTTTATCTATGAAAGAGCAACAAAGAATAATTATCGGAGCAAAGGTGTAAAACAAATGATGTCTGGCGATAGTTTTTCTAAATGTCGGTTAAAAAAATTTAATGAAGCTGCGCTAGGAGTTTCAGAAGAAGTTGCGTGGTTATTTAAACCTTATAAAGAAAATGATTGGACAAGATTCTACTACGGTCAAGAAGTCCCTATTTCAGAAAAATATGTGACGCTCTTTGATTTGGTTTATTCAAATACGATCAAATTTCCAGAGCTGAAATTACTTGAGGATATACAAGTTACGGACATGCTATTAAAAAAATACGGAGATTATAACTTGTTCGAATAGCCTTGAAAAATACCTTTAATCACTACCCCCTCAAAAGGGGCAGTAATTAAAGGTAGAGAAAAATGGTAGTTAAACGTATATCTATGGGTAGTGAATAATGAGAAATAAAGATAGAAAAAAACGCACAGTTATGCATATAACAATGCGCTATAACTTCACCCTTTGCAGGGTTTCGCGAGATTTTACTGAACGAAAACCTCTTAACCTTTCGGGCATGCTGAACACCCGCCCTGCGCGACTAAAATCTGAACGATTTGATTCTTGCAGCAACGTCACCGCTGACGCTCGACCCCGCACTTTTTGCGGCTCGTTACTACTTCGTATCAACTCGGTGCTACGCACTGGCTGGACGCCACCTTTAAAGTACGGGGTCGAGCCTTCGGCGGTCGACGTTGCCCGCTGCAGACTCTGGGGAGTCTTTGCTCTCGCAAACAATCAATCGCGCTTGGGCACTCATGATTTTAAACCCCGCTGGGGCGGGTTTATTGCTCACCTTCGCCACTGGGGTGGCTGCGCAAATCAACACGCTAGGGGCGTGTGTGATTTTTTGACATTCAATATTGAACATATTGAATTGCGCAATGCTGAACGCATTTGCTTGGCAGAGCTGGAAGTTTAGGAGAATACATCATGACTTTTATACTAGATTTAATAACCAAAATTATAAACTTTTTTGGATCCACTGCAGAGCAATTCACAGAAGCAATACATAACTCTGTTTGTCTTGCATTTCGAAATTTTCATGGAGGAATTGAACACTGGGATTCAATAAATCCTATACTGATATTTACATCAGCAATTTTATTTTTTGTCTGTCTTAGATTTTCAAAAATTGCGATCTCAAATCCTGTATTACAAATTAGAGCAATCAAAGTCATAGGAGCACTAGCGCTTCTACCGACTGCCGGATATTTGTTGATTAATTTAATCATATGGCCTTTGAATTTTTCGGTAGCTTACCTACATTCTGAAGGCTATAGATTTTTAGAAGTATACGAAGTGATTTTCAAACGGAATATAGAAGGACTATTTCTTGGCTCAACAATAGGGGTAGTGCATTGGTTTTTGATCGGTAAATACTTAGAACCATTGTTTGCTAGAAAATATTCTTTAGCGAAGGATAAGGATGGGTTATCTGATATTAGAACACTGACCCAAGAAAAGTTCCCAGTCATCGATTACAAGAAAGCAATTTTAGATTGCAATAAAAAGAACGAGGTATTTTTGGGAGTTAGATCTGATGGCACCAAAGTTACTATTCCATTCGACAATTTTAAATCTAAGAACATTCAGGTCGCTGGCGAACCTGGCGCAGGCAAAGGCGTCGTTGCGCAAGGAATCTTTGGACAGATATATAATGCAGTTTGTTCTATCATCTTTGATCCTAAATGCGATCCGTATCTTACAAGTTTTTTTGCACAAAAAGGAAAAACATACTTTATAGACTTAAGGAATAACAACCCGCAGATTGATCTTTTTAAAGATTCAACCAAAACAGAAATAGCAGACTCTTTGAAAGAAGCTTTTCGTTTGCGCGAAAAAGGTGCTGAAAGTGATGTTTATACAATAGAAGAAGCTGAATACATTGAACAAATAGTAGATGCAGTACCTAATTTCACAACAAAAGCATTTGCTGTTACTGCAAGCGAACAGTTCAGTGATGCTCGTAAAATAACACCTCTCTTAAGACAAATAGCAAGATTAGGAGCACTTATAGGTAATAAATCATTATTAGAGATAATGAAAACCAATAAGGCTGTTTACATTATTTTTGATGAATCCTCAGAAATACAGAAACTTATTGCGCGCCTGATATACAGCAAAATAAATCAAATTAAAAAAAATAAACAGATTAAGCGTCACATCACCATATTAGCAGATGAATTCTTTCATCTGATTTCAAAAACAACAGTGGATAGCCTTGGACTTATGCGATCCCGTGGCATTAATGCAATTATTTGCCACCAGTCTCTTGGTGACTTCATTGGTCAGTTTGGAGATGTAGAATCCAAAGCCGCAAAGCAGCGAACTCTTGATAATACCCACATAAAGATAATTTATCGTCAGCAGCAAGATGCAAAGTTTTGGTCCTCGCAGACTGGCAGTAAAACCTATAAAGATACATCGATAGAAGCATTTAAAAATGATGCGGGTGGGGATATTCAATCATCAGATGGGCGTATTTCTACAAAGCAAAGGCCGCTTATTGATGAAAATGAGTTTTTATCTTTAGGCAAAGGTATTGCTGTAATAATAGGGCTAGGAGTTGCCCAGAAGATAAAAATGATTCCACCACAAGTTGAATTATGTGATTTCAAAATCAAACCTTGCCCTCGTAAAAAAAACAATCAGAAGGGGAATAAAAATGCAGCATAAACCAATATCATTTCCTCTTGATCGAGCTGAAGGCTATACAAGATTAATGCTGCGATTCATTGGCAAAAACGGTTATACATCTGCACAGATTCTTCAAGAATTTTTTGGACTGAAAGACATCAAATCAGTCAGAGATAAACTGAAAAGTTGGCAAAAGCGCAAACTTATTGATGAGTTTGCGTTTGCTATGCCACTTGGTGGGCGGCCAGCTAAATTATATAAGCTATCTCCTACAGGACAAGCACACGCTAGATGTATAGGTGTCAATCCACGTTATGAAGTAAAAGCATCGCTATCAACAATTGAGCACTCCCTATTTATACAAAAGACACTAATAAGGCTATTAAGAGCCGGATACTACTCTATCAAAATTGAAAAGCAGATCGAAAATGCCCAAAAGTTTTTCGGCCATATTCCAGATTTAATATGTTTTGATAATAACGGGCGCAAAACAATGGTTGAATGTGAGTTAACTATAAAATCCAAAGCCAGATATCAACAGATTGCTGCTGATATTCTTGCTGCGGTGCAAGCTAAATATCTTGAGCGAGTAATTTATGTCTTACCGGACATAAATACAAAAAATGCTCTTATAGCAACATTAAAAGCCGCGATCAGTACAAGCTTTAGCAGAAAAGGGTTAAGTCGCAAAATCAAGATTGAAGAATTATCGAGGTATGTTGAATTTACAACGCTCTCTGAAATTAAAACCAACAATACACTTTTTATTAATTTTCAATCTATCTACAAAACTGATAACGAAGAGGTTGGTTTGGCATTAGTTCATTATCGCCAGATTAAAGATGAAAAATTTATTGTCTTAATCGAGCCTCTATTTAATCAGCAAATAGCTACAGGCAATTTCGACCAGAAAACATTATCAGATCAAATACTAACCGATATATGTCAAAAATTTTCGAAACCATACACAAGAGATCGCGTTCAGATTATTGAATATTACCCAGATTATAAATCTCTATCTGACAACACTGAATTTCGATTTTTAAACAATAAACCGATAGACAAGAAACATAACGAAAGCTTGTTAACAAAGCTATTTTAAAAATAATAAGAGGTCAAACGTGGGCCAATATTCGCGCAACAAAGGATTATGGACATACAAAGAAACGGCAGAATATCTATCTATCTCTGTTCGCTCTGTAGAACGCCTTTGTGCTGAAGGGAAAATTAAGCGAATTTATCCCACCCCTAAAACCCCACGAATTTACCCGACATCAGCCGATGATTATATTGAAAATCTTATGCAGGAAGGTTACGATGACAATGCACAAGATGGCGGGTGCAATAGAGGAGTCAAATCATGGCAAAAATCTATACCCGCAAAGACTCGCCGTACTGGTGGACAAGGTACAAAGGACCAGATGGACAAGAAGTTAGAAGCTCTCTTGGCGTTCCCAAGGAACGCAAAAAAAGGGAAATAGCGCAACTTAAAGCATCTGAACTTGAAACCGAACACTGGAAGGCGTGGAAAGAAGGCAAACTGGATAAGCCTGAATACACATTTGAGGAACTAATGGTCGGCTGGATCGAAGAAACGAAACCCGGAGCAGCTGATATAAATAACATAAAGGCTCTTAAAGGAGTATTCGGAGGAAGGATAATCAACGATATTTCAGGTAGAGACATTGCTGACTGCAAAAGAGTTTGGCGAAACGAAAATCTGAAAAATAATACTATTCGTCGAAGATTATCCACTTTCAGTTCTGCTTTAACATATGCCCGTTCTGAATGGGAATGGGACATTGAAAATCCTGTAAAAGGAAGGCTACCTAAAGAAGAAGAATTTGAAGCGGATCACCTGACATATGATGAAGCACAAAGGTTTGTGGATGCACTCCATAAACGGTGTTATCAACCATACAATGCTCCGCATCTAATTGACTTCTTTATTTTAGCTATCAACACAGGAATGAGGAAAAGCGAGATACTTGGATGCAAGTTATCTCAGCTAGATCTTGATAATATGTGCATACAATTTAAGCGACATCAGCAAAAAAGCCGGAAACGGTCTGCTGTACCACTTAATTCAGAGGCAATGAAAGCGATTAATCGCAGACTTGATTACATCAGGGAAAAGTTTCCAGAAACAGACTGGCTTTTTCCAAACCCTAAAACCAAGGGTATCGATAATATTAAGGATGTAAAAACCGCTTTCAATAATGTAAAGCGAGAGGTTGGATGCCCTAATATACGCATCCACGATCTACGGCATACATTTGCTAGTTGGTTGGTGCAAAGAGGCAAAACTCTTTATGAAGCTTCTAAAGCACTAAGGCATAGCTCATTAAAGCCAACTGAACGTTATGCACATCTTGAACTGGATCATCTTCGCAATACCCATAACGAGATAGATACGGTTCCGGTTAATTTTTATCAAGAAACCAATGCAACTAGAATCGAAGATTCTGAGGCAAAAAAGAAGTGGTTGGAGGCACTTAAAAGGAAGAAGCAAGTCAAAAACAGCACACAATCCGCACGTATTCAGTACGCAGATTTTAAAGCTGTAAATGATTGAGGAACTTCACCTTGATGCAGGCGAATAATTTACTGAAATATAAGGAATTATTTGTTTGGAATTTGGTGGAGCCTAGCGGGATCGAACCGCTGACCTCAACACTGCCAGTGTTGCGCTCTCCCAGCTGAGCTAAGGCCCCACGTATGTAGAAGAGACGGTGATTATAGATACCATCTCTCCACAGGTCAA
>QZLE01000169.1 GCA_004796365.1 Gammaproteobacteria bacterium
AAGTAAAGGTTCAGGCACCCCAATATCCAATGATATTCGTGATTATATTGAACCAAGAATGAAGTCAGACTTTAGCGATGTTCGTATTCATACTGACAGCAAGTCCAGTGAAATGACAGAACGTGTTGGCGCCAGGGCATTCACCCACGGTAATGATATCTATTTTGGTTCCGGCCAATACAACCCTAATTCATTTGATGGAAAAAGACTGCTAGCTCATGAGTTAACGCACGTTGTTCAACAAACTGGTAGTAAAAAGAACAATTCAAGCAACAATAGTATACAGAGAAAAAACAACAGCAATTCTGAAGTGATTCAGTTAACTCCACTAACAAATGCCCAAAGAGGAGCTCACAAAGATAACATTATTGCCGAAATGAGTAATGTACACACTGATTTTGATCTTGGCGCTGTGGTTGCTAATCAGCAAATAACTGCTGCTGCCACCGCTAATGCAAATATAGCCAAGGCCTTTTTTAGTGTTGGGATGGCTTTAATAGTTCCTGGAGCTGGTGGATTGGTAGTTGGGGCTGCTACTCGTCTTGGTGTTACAATTGGCGCTACTACTGCGAGCACATTAGCAAGCGCCATTGTTGATGGAGCAAAAAGTGCTGGAAATAGCGCTATTGATAATAGCTACACCCAAAGGCCTATTGGCTTTTTCAGCAGAATCACTGCTGGATTTGAAGCCGCACAAAGAGCTAAGCGGGAATGGATAGTTGCGAATGTACAAAATAGAACTGTTTTACCAGATTCAGTATTAACCGATCTGGCGCAATACTGGAGAAATCTAGCAGCAGGAGCTGAATCTGCAGACTGGGCAACTTGGTTTAGAGACCAATGGAGCCGCTACAACAGGCAAGTTCTGGCAATTGGTCCCGCAACAAGAACCCCTGTTGTTCACCCACCACCTGAGCATATAAGGGAGCATCAAATAGGGCTGGTTTGGGCAGAACATTCTAATGGTAATAAATATCTTGTACAGATATCTGCTACAACAAGAGAAACAGGTGGGCGTCGAGGAAGAACCAGAATTGCATTTAGAACTTTTATTGAAGTTGGTTACAGGGATTTAGCGATTGAGCGCGCAAGAAGATCTCAGCCTAGGGGTATTCAAGAACTGCCATGGAATGGAATTATCGGCATTCCTAGTTCAGCACCTGCAGGAACAGCGCATAGATAACTCAATTATTTCCAAACTTTGAATTTGTAACCCTAGCCTCATTAAGAGGCTAGCGATCATTCTTATACATAATTACTTTTATTACGCGAATCACTTGACGTATTTTCCTTTAGTGCAGTTTTTATGCTCTTGAGTTAACTATCTTGCAGCATGCAGTATTTCACGAATAGCTTCAGGGCCAAGGTCACGAGTTTCAGATAGTGCGGTTAACCCCATCTTTTCCATATTGGCAATTACTGTATCTATACCATTATCATCAATTCCATAATGGCTTAGATTAGTAACAATACCCAAAGAGTTAAAGAACTCTTCTGTTTTATTTATCGCTTGATCAATTTTTTCATCATCTTTTCCAGATGATATATCCCAAACTCTTTCAGCGTATTGCAGCAGCTTTTCACGTTTCTTGTCTTTTCTAGCTCTTAATAGATAAGGAAGAATAATGGCTAGAGTGCGACCGTGAGCAATTCCAAACACTGAGGTGATTTCATGCCCTATCATATGTGTTGCCCAATCTTGCGGAACTCCCGGCGCTAAGATTCCATTCAGGGCATTGGTTGCTGACCACATAAAGTTTTTACGAGCACTCATATCTTGATTATCATTGTAAGTAACAGGTCCAACTTCAATCAGTGTTTTTAGTATCCCTTCTGACATGCGGTCTTGAACTCGTGCATCTACTGGGTATGTTATGTATTGCTCTACGACATGAACAAAAGCATCTGCAACGCCATTGGCTATCTGTTCTTTTGGAAGTGTCTTGGTAAGCAAAGGATCTAAGAATGAAAACTTTGGAAATACCAAAGGCGACATAAGAACGTACTTTTGTTCATCATAGGTAATAACCGCCCCCATATTCATCTCTGAACCTGTTGCAGGAAGGGTTACAATACAGCCAATAGCGGTTGATTTTGTAGCTGGCACGCCCTTAAAGCCATGAAAAAGAATATCTTGAGGTTCTTTATCGTAATGCATAGCCAAAGCAATAAACTTTGTTCCATCCATTACTGACCCACCGCCAACAGCCAATAAAAAATCTATGCCTTCTTCATTTGCTAGCTCAACCCCTTTTAATAAAGTTTCAAACCTTGGATTGGGTTCAACACCTGAAAACTCGATAGTTTTTCGGTTACCTAGTGCCTGGGCGACCTTATCAATGGTTCCAAATTTTTTCGCACTTCCACCACCATAAACGATCATAACTTTGGCATCTTTTGGGACATGCTGATCAAGTTCAGCAATTCTGTCTTCACCAAAAACAATTTGGGTAGGATTATAATAGTTAAACTTGAACATTGTTGTCTCCTAAAATGATTTGGGGCTTAAATAATAGCAAAGTAACATCAAGTGTTATTGCTTAACCATAATATAAAACGTATATCCATAGTAGTCCGAATATTGCTCAAACATTTTCATCTCTTGCTCTGTATCTCTGATAACAAACTGCATGGCCCCATGATCTGACTGTTTGTGTTTAGTAATATTTTCTTTCAACTGGGTGTAGTAGTTTTCCCACCAAGCCTGTGAAGGCAGACGGTAAGTTGCTAGCAATTCATAACCAGATGTCGCAATAATATCTATGTTTTGTTTTTCAGTTTTAATGGCCGAATAGCACTTTTGCATAAACTCAGTAATCGCTTCTGGAACCTGATCTGCAAAAAGTGTCATTTCAGATATCACGACAATGCCACCTGGAGCCAATAACTGCCTCCATGCTTTTAAAGCACCATCAAAAGTTATGCTGTAAGCTGCCCCTTCAGACCACAATAAATCAATACTTTCAGGCTCCCAGTCCAGGCATCCCATATCGGCATGAACGGTTTCAATGTACTGATCAAGCCCTTGCTTAACTGCCTGTTGTTCAAGCTGTTGTAAAAAAATGCTGGAAAAATCGACTGCTTTGATATGTGACTGAAATATCTCAGCAAGTAATAATGCCCCTGCACCGGCACCGCAACCAAGATCAGCAATCGATGGTTTTTCAGGTAATGATGGTAACTGGGAAATTATAAACTCTGAAAACTGTTTATCGCCAGGGCCTTGCCGAGCCAGCCCTTCATGAAGTTCAATTAGAGCTTGTATATATAATTGTTCGTCCATGATAATCCTTTATTCTCCCCCAGGTAACTTACTGAACTTTTCCTTTATTTACAAGAAACTTATCCAGGTTATCTGCAAACTGCTTTTTATCGTTTTGGCTTAACGGCGGCGGTCCAGATGTTTGTATACCACTACTTCTCATAGTTTCTAAAAAGTCGCGCATATTCAAGCGTTGTTTAATATTTTCTTTTGTAAATAGCTCACCCCTGGAACTTAGGGCAACTGCCCCCTTGGAAATTGCTTCGTCTGCAAGCGGGATATCGCTGGTTATAACCAGATCCCCTGGTTCAAGCTTGTTTACGATCTCGTTGTCGGCCACATCGAACCCGGATAGTACACGAAGCATGCGGATATATTTTGACGGTGGGGTTTTTATAGATTGATTAGCCACAAGTGTAACCAATACTTCTTTTCTATTGGCTGCACGAAAAAGAATCTCTCTGATTGCTACCGGACAGGCATCGGCATCTACCCATATTTTCATGGAATAAACCTATTTGATACTAACTTTAAGCCAGTTATATAATTCATCAGCAGCTTCTCGCCAATATGGGTCCAGCATCAGCATGTGCGATGAATTTGGTAGGCGTGTAGTTCCACATTCGAGTTTGTGCGCACTTTTAGCAATTGAGTCTACCGAAAAGATCATATCCTTTTCACCCGCCACAAAGTGTAAAGGTATATCCTTGAGATCTTCTACAGTCGGCATATCGGCAAAGATCACATCCCAGATTGTATTAAACGATTCTGGCTGAAATAATGGCCTGTATCTAATCAGGTCTTCCATTGGAGTGTCAGATGTAAATAGGGATTTTCTAGCAAAGTCCGGGGTTGCAAACGAACTACCAAACATCTGCACCAGCTGAATCTGCATCATTATCATTGGATCGCGCATCGCTATCTCCATTGAAGCTGGTCCAACTCCATGATATGGAAGCGGCGCCAAAAACACAGCAGCTTCACACAATGCCTGATGGTCATGTTTACGCAAGTACTGCTGAACTACAGCTGCACCCATTGAATGTCCTATAAGCGCAACATGATCCTTAATTTCATGCTCAATAACCTTTTCGACATCACTCACATACTCCCTAATACCATAAGAGTGCACAAACATACGGCCCCAGCTTTTACCGTGACCACGCAAGCTGACAGCATAAACTTCAAAACCAAGGTCAGCAAAATATGGTAGAAATTTTTCTTCCCAGCACCATGCTCCAACATAAGCGCCATGAACGAATAACAAAGGGGTTTTAAATTTTTTTTCTGAGGGTATATGATGCAGTACTTCAAGATTTGACATTAGTAACTCCGTTAATACAGAGCAAATAATAGCTAAACCGTAAGATAATTACAAATAGCAGTTCACACAAATGAACATAAGTCATTAACTGATAAGAATATATTTTGAAAACAGATTTATTCCGTTAGAGCTGAAACACTTTTTTTGGCATAAAGCCACCACAACCATCACCCTCAGCAATACCAATCACTTCCTTATTCTGGTCGTAAACTTTTACTAAAGACTTCGTGTCCGTGCCAGGCAACATCAATTGCTGCCCTCTTCTAAAGTAAAATACCATGTCATCATTAAGGGTTATTGATGGCCAATTCGGTAAAGCTCTATCAATTGGAAGCAATACCGAATCTAGTGCTGCAAACCCTGAGTCCTGCAAATTGCGAATCTGGTCCAGTGATAAGATATTCTCAACAGGAAACGGTTCAACACTTGTACGATGCAAGCGCGAAACATAGGCACCACTACCCAGATTTTCAGCTATATCTTGTGCCAGAGAACGCACATAAGTACCTTTACTGCACTTTACCTCAAGCGAAATAGTATCTGATGAAAACTCAATTAGTTTGAGTTTATGAATTGTTACTCTACGGGGTTTGCGCTCAACCTCAACTCCTTTGCGCGCGAGTTTATAAAGGCGCTTACCATCTTGTTTTATTGCGGAATACATCGGAGGTATTTGGTCTATTTCACCAATAAATGTTTCCAATACAGAGTTGATAAGCTGTTCTGACAGCTCTGGAACAGGGAATGATTCTAATACCTCACCCTCTACATCACCAGTACTTCGAACTTCCCCAAGCTTGCAATCAAAGCTATAGCTTTTATCGGCATCTAGCAAAAAACCAGATACCTTGGTTGCCTCACCAAAACAAATTGGTAGCATCCCGGTTGCCAAAGGATCGAGACTTCCTGTATGCCCGGCTTTTTGAGCATTATAGATTTTTTTAAGTATCTGCAATGCTTTATTGGAGCTGATTTCATACGGCTTGTCTAATAAGACTATGCCATTGACCGGTCTGCCTTTTCTTTTTTTAGCCATAGAAACTTAGTTTAATTATCAGAATATTAAGGATAATAATTGAAGAGAAATTATGGGACTAACTATTCTTACAACTCATCATCGTCGATATCAGCATCTGATGCCCTGGCCTTATCAATAAGGTCAGAGATCTGCGAAGCATTTTCAAATGAATTATCATATAAGAATTTAAGCTGCGGAACTGTGCGGATTTTCATCCCTTTGCCTAAAAGAGATCTAAGATAACCTGCTGCTTTATTAAGAATTTCACCACTTTGCAGGTTTTGCTCTTGTGAACCACCAAGGACCGTAAAATATACCTTGGCAATAGCCAGATCGCCTGCGACCTCGACCTCAGAAATGGTGACCATACCAATGCGCGGATCTTTGATCTCTTTACGTATTAATTCCGAAAGATCTCGCTGGATTTGGTCACTGACCCGCTGATTTCTTGAAAAGTCTTTTGGCATTTTTTCTCTTTTATATTTCTCTGGCTACTTCATAGCTTTCGAAACACTCGATCTGATCACCAACCTTAACGTCGTTATAGTTGTATACACCGATACCACACTCGGTACCCGCCTTAACTTCATTAACATCGTCTTTAAATCTACGTAGAGACTCTAGCTCACCCTCATAGATAACAACGTTATCGCGTAGAACACGGATCGGATTACTGCGTTTTACAGTACCTTCAATCACAAGACATCCGGCAATTGCGCCAATAGCTGATGATCTAAATACATCACGCACTTCGGCAAGGCCAATGATCTGCTCCTTCATTTCTGGTGAAAGCATACCGCTCAATGCCTTACGTACATCATCAATTACATCGTAAATCACGCTGTAGTAACGCACGTCAACATCTTCAGATTCAATCAATCTTCTACCAGTAGCGTCCGCACGAACATTAAAGCCGATCAGAATCGCCTGTGATGCAATAGCCAGATGTACATCAGACTCATTGATACCACCAACATTCGCGGCAACAACATTTACTGTTATTTCTTCATTGGAAAGTTTGGTAAGTGACTCCTGCAGAGCTTCAGCACTACCCTGTACATCTGATTTGATAAATACATTAAGAGTAGCCTTTTCGCCCTCTCCCATCTGTGAGAAGAACTGATCAAGCTTGGCTGCTTTTTGTTGTGCCAGCTTGGTATCACGGAACTTACCCTGACGGAATAAGGCAATTTCACGCGCCTTCTTTTCATCCTTCAGTACCATTACATCATCACCGGCATTTGGAACCCCAGAAAGACCAAGAACAACAGCTGGCATTGATGCTCCGACATGGTCGGTAGGTTTACCATCTTCATCAAGAAGCGACCTTACCCGACCAAATTCTTTGCCGGAAAGGATAATATCACCTTTGGCAAGATCTCCATGCTGAACAAGGATTGTTGCAACCGGGCCGCGACCTTTATCCAGGCTGGCTTCAAGCACAACACCTGTAGCAGGAATATTCTTTTTAGCGGTAAGTTCCATAATCTCTGACTGAAGAAGAATTGCATCAAGAAGTTCAGGAATACCATCACCGGTTTTGGCGGAAACGTTTACAAACATGTTCTCACCGCCCCAGTCTTCAGGGATAATTTCATATCCCGAAAGTTCCTGCTTAACCTTATCAGGTTGGGCCTCCGGTTTATCAATCTTATTAACAGCAACAATAATTGGCACTTCTGCTGCCTTAGCATGCTGAATAGCTTCAACGGTTTGTGGCATAACGCCATCATCCGCAGCAACAACAAGAATAACAATATCTGTTACCGACGCACCGCGCGAACGCATTGCCGTGAATGCCGCATGCCCTGGAGTATCAATAAATGAGATAACCCCTTTATCACTTTCAACGTGATATGCACCAATATGCTGAGTAATTCCTCCAGCCTCGCCGCTGGTTACACGTGAACTACGTATGTAATCAAGTAGTGATGTTTTACCGTGGTCAACGTGTCCCATTACTGTTACAACAGGCGGCCTTGGAACGTCTTCACCACCCAGATGGGCATCACGCATAATATCTTCTTCAACTGCGTTCGCACTTTGGAAGCTGTAATTGTGTCCCATCTCTTCAACAACAAGGCCAGCAGTTTCCTGATCAAGAACCTGATTTATCGTGGCCATTGTGCCCATATTCATAAGTTCTTTAATCACTTCACTGGCTTTTATACTTAGTTTTTTAGCTAGCTCGGCTACAGTAATGGTTTCAGGTATTTCAACACTTTTAATTACTGGAGCAGTTGGCTTGGCAAATTCCTGAGTTAGAGTCGATGTAATCGGCCCCTGCTTTCCTTTACCCTTGCCTTTTGCACCGCGAGCAGATTCGTCTGCAGCACCTTTCTTTTTACCCTTCTTCCTAGAGGATGGCATTTCCTCTTCATAGTAATCATCATCTTCATGAACGCGATGTTTTTTGGCACCCTTCTTAGGCTTCTTATCATCCTTACGGACAGCTTCCTTACCCTCTGATGCGCTCATTTCAGCTTCAAGTGCAGCAATTTTCTGTTTTTCATCCAGCTCCTCACCAGTTCCTGCCTTTGGAGCTTTCTTCTTTGGTTTTTCTCTCTTTTGATCTTTAGCAGGTTCAATCACTACCTCAGCCTGCTCTTCAGCGGGTTCTTCTTGCCCCTTAACCTCTTGAGCTGGCTCCTCAGCCACAGCTTCCGGCTCTACTTGTTCAGCTTGCTCAACAGTTTCTTTCTCAGCTTGCTCTTGCGCAAGCTTTTCAGCTTCTAGACGCGCCTTTTCAGCGGCTTCTTGCTCTGCCTTAAGCTTTTCTTCATGTTCGCGCTTCGCCTGCTCTTCAGCAGCCTGGCGCTCTTCTGCTTCTTTGATCTTTTGCGCTTCTTCTTCAAGCTTCTTACGCTCTTCATCAATAATTGATGAGCGCTTAACGTAAGTTCTTTTCTTTCTAACTTCTACGTTTACAGTTCTGGCTCCACGCTGCCCGGACGAAGATGAAAGTTTTATCTCGCTGTGAGTCTTTCTTTTTAGGGTAATCTTCTTAGGGGCAGAAGCCGATTCATCTTCACTTTTTCCGTGAGATGCACGTAAAAATGCAAGTAGAGCGGTTTTCTCATCATCGGTAATAGTTGAGTCTTCGCTCTCTGCGCTAATCCCTGCTTCCTTAAGTTGGGATAGCAACTTATCGGCAGGTATTCCTACAATCTCAGCAAATTGTTTTACAGTTACATCCGACAATTAACTTCTCCCTACGTCTTTCATTCCGAAGAATTTTTTCAAATCAATTCAATTAATATTTTGGCGCTAAATATAATTACTCAGCGTCTTCTGCAAACCAAGGCTCACGAGCTTTCATAATTAGCTGCGCAGCACGATCTTCATTCAAACCTTCAATTTCAATGATCTCGTCTACAGCCTGCTCTGCCAGATCTTCCATAGTGCAAACACCTATTGCAGCAAGCGCATGAGCTAACTCATCATCCATGCCTTCCATTTCAAGAAGATCTTGCGCAGGTTCTTTGCCTTCAGTAGTTTCTTCAGTAGCAATCGCTTGTGTAATAAGCACATCGCGCGCTCTCGAGCGAAGCGCTTCAACGATATCGTCGTCAAACTCTTCAATACTTAACATCTCAGCAATCGGTACATATGCAACCTCTTCCAACGATGTGAAGCCCTCTTCAACCAGAATTGCTGCTACTTCTTCATCCAGCTCCATCTTGTCCATAAACATCTTGATGGTTTCTGTTGCCTCTTCTTCGTTCTTGGCGTTAGCTTCTTCAAGGGTCATTACATTCAATGTCCAGCCTGTCAGCTCACTTGCCAGGCGTACGTTCTGACCACCTCTGCCAATAGCCTGAGAAAGCTGAGCTTCCTGAACTGCAACATCCATACTCTGCTCATCTTCATCAACAACGATAGAGTCAACCTCAGCCGGTGCCATAGAGTTAATAACGTATTGCGCAGGATTCTCATCCCAAAGCACAATATCAATTCTTTCACCTGCAAGCTCATTTGATACCGCCTGTACACGTGCTCCACGCATACCAACACAGGCACCAACGGGATCAATACGCTGATCATTGGTAAGTACAGCAATTTTTGCTCTTGCTCCAGGATCTCGCGCACTGCCGCGAATTTCAATCAGACCTTCACCAATTTCAGGCACCTCAATACGGAAAAGTTCTTCAAGGAATTTTGGATCAGTTCGGCTCATGAATAGTTGCGGACCGCGTGTTTCAAGCCTGACATCCTGCAAGTAAGCACGTAGTCTGTCGCCATTTCTTACGGCCTCACGCGGGATCATGTCTTCGCGGCTGATAAACGCTTCAACATTATTTCCAAGATCAAGGAATACGTTACCTCGCTCAATACGCTTAACTATACCAGTCAGAAGTTCACCAACTCTGTCTTGGAATGCATCTACAACCTTTGCTCTTTCGGCTTCCCTTACCTTTTGAACAATAACCTGCTTGGCAGTTTGTGCAGCGATTCTTCCAAACGGTACAGATTCGATCTGCTCTTCTATATAGCCCTCAACTTCAACCTCAGAGTCTTTCTCTTTGGCATCCTTAAGGAAGATTTCCTTATCAGGGCTTTCCATCTCAGCGTCATCTTCCAAAACAATCCAACGTCTGAAAGTGTCATACTCGCCTGATTCACGGTCAATTGATACACGCGCATCGATATCTTCTTTATGGCCTTTTCGCGTTGCTGAAGCAAGCGCTAATTCCATTGCTTCGAAGATAATTTCAATATCAACATCTTTCTCATTTGAGACCGCTTCAATTACCAGCAGTAGTTCTTTACTCATTTTCAAGCCCCGACATAATTGCTATACCTCTTGTATTAGTCTTGCCTTTGAGATCCTCTCAAAGGGTACTTCAAATTTTTCGTCTTTTTCTTCAAGCTTCACCATATTGGAACCTTCGTCAATCCCAAGAATTACGCAGTGAAACTTTCTTCTTCCTTCATACAAACGATCAAGCTGTATCTTTGCCTCATTACCGGCAAATTTTTGATAATCAGCAAGCTTGAACAAAGGACGATTAATACCCAAGGAAGAAACTTCTAAATTATAGTGTCCAGGAATCGGATCTTCTACATCCAGTATGCCGCTAATCTGCCTGCTAACAATAGCGCAGTCATCAACGGTAATTCCGCCTTCTTTGTCTATATAAATTCGCAGCAATCCATAGTTTGGATTTGGTCTGTACTCTAAGCCCGCAAGCTCATACCCTAATCCGGAAACAACTGGCTCAAACATTGCCATTAATTGATCCTGAATCTGCAAAATCTATCCTCTTAAAACCTGTTTATGACATCCCGCTTTCGCTTCCGTTTACGACAGCTTCTTGTCAAACACATACAAAAAAAGGGCCTAAAGCCCACCGTTACATCACAACCTTGCAAACACTACCTTGCAAATAAAAAAACCTCTTAAAAAGAGGCCATTTATACAGGTCAGCTTTTTACCAAAGTCCTGCTTAATAAACATCAAAAGAAGGCTTGGTAGCGGGGACAAGATTTGAACCTACGACCTTCGGGTCATGAGCCCGACGAGCTGCCTGACTGCACCACCCCGCAT
>QZLE01000158.1 GCA_004796365.1 Gammaproteobacteria bacterium
CATATCCTTTTGGTTTTCAACACCCAAACTTTCTTTAGCCGCATCAATTGCATCAGCTATATATTCTAGAGCTTTATTCTTTTTTCCTGTGTCTGCCTTAGCAATCTCACGCGCAGCTGCACGCGCACGTTCACCAACAACTTGCATATATTGTTTTACATCTTCAGTCATTTTATCCACCTTAAATACTCACACCAGCCATAGCAACACCCAATTCATGTAACTTATGCCATGCCTTACCGTCACTCTGCCCTTTGATAGTCAAATCGATATCGCTGCACTTTTGCAAAATTTCACTCCACTGCTTTGGAGGATATTTTTTAACTGCATTACCAACAATCTGCTTACGATTGCTCCAAACTCGGGCATTATCCAAAGCCGCACCCAAAGGCCTGCCATTTTGCATTTCGGTTGCAACCTGCACGATAGTTCTAATCTCGCGTGCCAATGCCCACAACACCAGAATCGCCTCAACCCCTTCGGTCTCAAGACCAAACATCATGCGCTCTACACGCCTTACGTTACCTTGCAGTGCTGCATCAACTAAACCAAATACATCAAAACGCGCACTATCGGCAACACTGGTATTAACCTGCTCTACAGTTAAGCTTCCTTCACCATAAAGCAGCACCAGTTTTTCTATCTCTTGCGCCGCAGCCAGCAAGTTGCCCTCTACCCGGTCAGCTATGATCTGAATTGCCTCACGGGGAGCAGTAATATTGCGGCTACGCATACGGTTATCAATCCACCCTGGCAAACGTTGGCGTTCAACCGGCCACAGGTAAACCACAACTCCAGCCTCATCTAACGCTTTTACCCAAGCGGACTTTTTTGCGCCACCATCCAGCTTACCACATTGAATAATCAGCAGATTATCTTGAGGTATATTTTCGCAATACTCTTTTAATGCCGCAGTTCCAGCCTTTCCAGGTTTACCAGAAGGAATACGTAGATCTAGGATTTTAAGCTGCGAGAACAAAGACATGGCACATGCCTCTTGCATCAATTCATTCCAGTCAAAGCTGTTATCAGCATGAAAAATCTCGCGCTCTTCATATCCTGCCTTTCTGGCAGCTGCGCGAATTGCATCCGCAGCTTCTTGCTGCAACAAAGGCTCGTCACCACTTAAAAAATAGATTGGCGCCAATCCCCTAGAAAGGTGGGACTGTAACTGCTCAAACTTAATCTGCACTAGGCTGCCCCTGAAGGTCCTGGCGTGTAATGATATTTTTTATCCTACTTATTAAAGCAGCAACCATTTCATCGGTTAATCCGCTAACAACCCTTGATTCCTCACGCTCCATACCCAAAACATTATCAGGGTTGTAGCGGAATATGCGGGAGGTACGGACTTCATCTTGCTCTGCCAGACTTATACCTTGATTATCTTGAAGGTTGAAAATCAGGGTCATGGATATTTCCTTTGCCACAGTACGCCCAACACTATCAACTGCTGCCGATTTACTTTCACTCTCCACTTGAGTAATAGTTAGCGAAATATCGGCACCTACTTTAGTCTCAACTACTTCTGCACCGCCATATTGCAGTGTTCTCTTTAACCGCTTATAAAACTCACGCGCTTCCGCAAGTTGGATGAGGTTAATTTTCTTCATTTGTGACGGCAGTTCAACACTACCGCGCAGGCGCCAACCACAGGACATAACTACCAGTATTATTGCAACAAGTAGTGACCACTTCAGTGTGCCATTAAACGCCTGTACTATATCTTTCATAAAAAGTAAAACTTATCCCACCACAATATTAACCAATCTTCCAGGTACCACAATCACCTTTCTAACGGTCTTTCCTTCAATATGTGCTTGAACCTTTTCATCTGCAAGAGCCGCAGCTTCTATCGCATCCTTAGCTGCATCTGCAGCAACAGCAACTTTTCCACGTAGCTTGCCGTTCACCTGCACTACCAGCTCCAGAGTATCACGCACCAGCGCAGACTCATCACACTTCGGCCAATCTGCAGTGATGATATTGCTATCATGCCCAAGCTCCTTCCACAGTTGATGGCAAATATGTGGCACGATCGGATTTAGCATCAGCACAACATTTTCCAGCGCCTCTTGCATAACTGCTCTGCCCTGCTCTGACTTATCACCATCTTTGGAGTGAGCATTGATCAATTCCATTACTCCGGCAATAGCAGTGTTAAAGGTGTGCCTTTTACCAACAGCATCGGAAACCTTCTGAATGGTTTCGTGAGTTAATCTGCGCAGCTCTTTCTGTTTATCATTAAGAGCATTCAGATCTAGATCAGAAGCATCGCCATCAACAACGTGTTCAAATACCACACGCCATAATTTATTCAGGAAGCGGTACGCACCTTCAACACCAGCATCTGACCACTCCAGTGATTTATCCGGTGGAGAAGTAAACATAATAAACAAACGCGCGGTATCGGCACCATATTTATCGATAATATGCTGCGGGTCCACACCATTATTCTTCGACTTTGACATCTTCTCAATATGCCCAATCTCAACTGGCTGGCCGTCACTCAATAACGTAGCACTAACCATTCTTCCCTTATCGTCTTTAACCACATCGACATCAGCAGGGGCAAACCAGGTCTTACTACCATCAGCGTTTTCACGATAGAAGGTTTCACAAACCACCATCCCTTGAGTTAAAAGATTGATAAATGGCTCATCCGAATCCAATAGCCCCTCATCACGCATCAGTTTATGGAAGAAACGCGCATACAACAGGTGCAAAATTGCATGTTCAATACCACCGATATACTGATCAACCGGAGCCCATTTTTTTGCGCGCTCGTCTAACATTGCAGTTGAACACCCTGGGCTTGCATATCTTGCGTAGTACCATGATGATTCGAAGAAGGTATCAAAGGTATCTGTTTCACGAATCGCTTCGCCACCGCAAATAGGGCACTTGATCTCATAAAACTCCGGCATCTTTTTGATTGGAGAACCGGCTCCATCCAGAACTACATCCTCTGGCAGTTTCACTGGAAGTTGATCTTCCGGCACAGGCACATCGCCACACTTGTCACAAGTAATCATTGGGATCGGTGCACCCCAGTATCGCTGACGAGAAACACCCCAGTCGCGCAGCCTGTAGTTTACTGTCTTATTGCCTTTGCCCAGACTCTCTAGCTTGGCCGCAATGCCGTCCAATGCACCCTTAAAATCAAGACCATCAAACTCGCCAGAGTTGCCCAGAATACCTTTTTCAACATAAGCAGCTTCAGATATATCCAGTTCACTACCATCAGCAGGATAGATCACCCCTTTGATTGGTAGACTGTATTTTTGAGCAAACTCGTAATCGCGCTGATCATGCGCTGGAACCGACATCACCGCACCCGAGCCATATTCCATAAGCACAAAGTTAGCTACCCACACTGGAACCAGCTCACCAGTCAATGGATGGATCGCCTTAAATCCAGTATCAGCACCACGCTTTTCCATGGTTGCCATCTCGGCCTCTGCCACAGCATTCTTCTTACAATCGTCAACAAATTCTGCAATCTCAGGTGATTTTTCTGCTGCAAGCTGCGCCAGATGATGCTCAGGGGCAACTGCCACATAGGTAACACCAAACAGAGTATCCGGCCTGGTGGTATATACCGCCAACTTATCTTCAGCACCTTCAACTTCGAAGGTAAGCTCAACACCCTCAGATTTTCCAATCCAGTTGCGCTGCATGGTTCTGACCTGTTCCGGCCAACCTTCAAGCTTGTCAATATCGTTTAAAAGCTCTTCGGCATAATCGGTAATCTTCAGAAACCATTGTGGAATCTCTTTGCGTTCTACAACTGCACCGGAACGCCAGCCACGCCCATCGATAACCTGCTCGTTGGCAAGTACGGTCTGATCCACCGGATCCCAGTTCACTGTCGCAGTCTTTTTATAAACCAGTCCTTTTTTGTAGAGCTGGATAAACAGCCACTGTTCCCAGCGGTAGTAATCTGGTGAGCATGTAGCCAACTCACGCTCCCAATCATAACCAAAACCAAGACGATTGAGCTGCCCTTTCATGTATTCAATATTGGAATAGGTCCATTTTGCTGGTGGCACCTGATTGCTGATAGCAGCATTTTCGGCAGGAAGACCAAAGGCATCCCACCCCATTGGTTGCAGTACATTCTTATTCTGCATACGCTGATAGCGGCTGATAACATCGCCAATAGTATAGTTTCTTACATGCCCCATGTGGAGCTTGCCACTAGGGTAAGGAAACATAGACAGACAATAGTATTTTTCTTTGTCGCTATCTTCATCTGCTCTATAGCAATTATTCTCTTCCCAATAGTTCTGGGCATCGTTTTCGATCTGCTGCGCGTTATATATCTCTTCCATTGTCTTCCAGGCAAATAATTGAAAAAAATCGCGGATATTTTATACGATTTATGTGATTTATCCTATGGAATCAGCAATTTTTCTTGGGTATTTACAATGGTTCAACGC
>QZLE01000072.1 GCA_004796365.1 Gammaproteobacteria bacterium
ATGTCGCGCAAAATATTATCAGCGCAGAAGTTGTTGATCCACGTACAGGCAGACCAACAAATGCTACTATCGCATTTTCTCTTTCCTACGATAATGAGTCACCGGCTATGGCGCAAAAAGTTGCCAATGACCTTACTTCACTATACCTGAAAGAGAATATAAAAAGCCGTAAACAAAAAGCTTCGGAAACCTCAATCTTCCTCACCGAAGAAGCTGAAAAGTTGGAAAAAACCATCTCGCTTCTGGAGGAGGAACTTGCAAGATTCAAGCAAGAGAACAGCGGCAAGCTTCCTGAGCTTGTAGATATGAACCTGTCACTGATGAACCGTACCGATACTCAGATTGATGAGGTCGAAAGTCAACTACGTAATCTACAAGAACGCAAAATATACCTCGATTCAGAGCTGGCGCAATTAAATCCACACTCAACCCTATTCTCATCTAGCGGACAAAGAGTTTTAAGCCCGGAAGACAGACTTAAAATGCTGCAGACCAAGTATTTATCAGATTCTTCAAAATATGCAGAGGATCACCCCGATCTGATACGTATGAGGAAAGAGATCGAAAAGCTGCAGTCAGAAATTGGCTGGGTAGATGAAGCGGAAAATCTCGCTAAGCAACATGAAACTATTCAGGCCAATCTTACCGACCTAAGCGGACGCTATTCTGAAAATCACCCTGATATAAAAAAAGCAAGACGCGAGCTTGAATCAGTAAATAGCCAACTTGAGGCAATCCGTGAAAAACAGCAGCAAAAAGCACAGGTTAAAAGCGGTTTTGCCAAACCAGACAACCCTGCCTATGTTCAGCTTAAGGCACAGCTGGAAGCAGCTCTGGTAGAGATGAAATCGCTAAAACAAAAACGGGAACGCCTAACAGAAAAATATCAGGAGTACGAGCAACGCATAATTGAAATGCCTATCGTAGAAAAAGATTATCGTGCTCTACTACGTAACTACGAGCAGGCAGTAGTAAAACACCGCGACATAAAAGCTAGGCTGATGGAAGCCAAACTAGGTCAGTCATTGGAAGAGGGACGCAAAGGAGAAAGGTTTGAACTGATCGAACCACCAATGCTTCCGGAAAAACCACTTAAACCTAATCGCAAAGCCATACTTGCACTCGGGTTCTTTTTATCTATTGGTGCAGCTTTAGGTATGGCTGTTGGACTTGATCAAATTGACTCGAGAGTTTGGGGATATGCCGGAATTAAATCAATTACGGGTAGCACGCCTATTGTTGCTATCCCTTATATAGAAACATCTGCTGACAGGCGCCGTAAGTGGGTCATACGGTTAGGAACCTTATTGATTCTGATTGCCATTATAGTCATGGCTCTGTTTACAGTTCACCTGTTTTACAAACCGCTGGATGTACTGTGGTACATCGTTATGCGTAAAGCAGAACTTATGTTTATCTAGTTGGTGCAATAAAGATGGAAAAGATTAAAAAGGCCCTTGAACAGGCAAAAAAAGAGCGTGATGCAAATCTTGGTCAACCGGTAGAAACCACAAAACAGGCCCCTACTGCACACATCGCCAGAGAAGATCAGATCACCTATACGCAAACACAAAAGTTTACCGCATCGCCGGATGTACTGAGTAATAACCGAATAATTATTGGATCTGAGAACTCTGAAATAGTAGCTGCCTATAAAATGTTGCGCACACAGCTATTGCAAAAACTAAATGATAACCAGTGGAATGCTCTCGCCATGACAAGCCCATCGGCCGGAGCGGGCTGTAGCCTTACTTCAATCAATTTGGCGATCAGCCTGGCCATGGAAGTCAGACATACCGTATTGTTGGTTGACTTTAATCTGCGCAGCCCTGGTTTGCATAAACTGTTTGGCTTTCAACCAAAATTTGGTCTATCAGATTACCTGCTGCATGATACACCACTTGAAGAAATCCTAGTAAACCCTGGTTATGAAGGTGTCGTAATGTTACCTGGAAGTCAGCCCTTGCTGAACTCATCAGAAACTCTTTCTTCACCTAAGTTAGTGCAGCTTGTGGAAGAACTTAAGAACCGCTACCCATCACGAATTGTTCTATTTGACCTTCCCCCAATTCTAACATCAGATGATGCGCTAGCGTTCTCCCCATACACCGATGCATTTCTCCTGGTGCTTGAAGAAGGCAAAACCAAAAAGGCAGAGCTGGAAAATTCGATGCATTTATTAAAAGATGTTGAGGTAATCGGGACCGTTATTAACAAATCCAAAGAGATAAAGGCCGGATAACCACTGGAATTGTCTAATGTATAGAAACTTTTACCAATTACAGGAAAAACCGTTTTCACTGCTCCCTGACCCAAATTACCTATATTTTGGAAAAAAGCACTCTATGGCTTATTCAATGCTCGAATACGGCCTTGAGAGTGAAGCCGGTTTTACCGTGATAACCGGTGAAGTTGGCTGCGGCAAAACCACGCTGATAAGACATCTGCTCAATCAGATGCCACATGAACTAACCGTTGGTCTAATTACAAATACCCATAAAGCACTGGGAAATCTATTGCAGTGGATTGCATATGCCTTTGATATTGACTTCAAAGGTAAAGATGACGCCGAATTATATCAAGACCTGGTTGATTTTATGATCCGAAAATACGCACAAGGTAAGCGTGTAGTTATCATAGTAGATGAAGCACAAAACATGGATCCAGATGTTCTTGAAGAACTGCGTGTTTTTTCCAATATCAATGCCGACAAATATCAGGTTCTGCAAATCGTAATTGTTGGCCAACCAGAATTACGCGAAGTTCTGCAAAAACAAGAACTAAGACAATTTGCACAACGCGTAGTCGTTGATTATCACATTGACACTCTTAATCATGATGAAGTTAGAGATTATATCCACCATCGCATTAAAGTTGCGGGAGGACAGCCCGATATCTTCACGGAATGCGCTATTGAATCTATATCAAACTTTAGCGGAGGTATTCCTAGATTAATTAACTCAATAGCAGATATGGCACTAGTGTATGGATATGCTGATCAAAAAAACACCATCTCTTCAGAACTTGTTAACGCTGTAGCTAAAGACCGAAGACTAAACTCCGTTACCCCCCTAAGGGACTGCGGATGAAAGCAAAACACTTTTTTTCAGCTTCACTGAAATATTGCTGTTACATTATTCAACTAGTATCAGCAAACTCGGATTTGAAACCTCATTGTAACAAGATCATGCCTAAACATTTTGCTAATTCTGCGGCGATAACAGCCATAAAGGCGCTTAAATATCTGCTAATTACATCTCTAGCGGCTTTTATGCTATCACTTTTGTTTGCCGGGCAAGTAAACGCGAAAGATTATTCTCAACGAGACATTTTGAATGAACTGAAAAAGTTATCTCCTTTGCAAAAAGTGCATTATTCATGGCCTCTAGCTAAAGAATTTATTTCACCACGAAACCCAATAGCATATGAATATGCAAGGCTAACTCACGCCATTAGCCTACGTGCAGAAAATATTTCTGAAAAAGACCTGTATTCAGCAGTTCGCATTTGTAATAAGGTTAATAAAACAAAGCCAGCAAAACCTTGCTCGATTGCTGTAAACTATTCTCCATGGCACCGTCATTTTAAAAAAGACCTTCCACCAACAGATTTTGGAAAAACACATAAAAAAGAAATTGATAGCTATGTAGAGTCAATAACTCATGTAAAACACATGCTTGCAAAAGCGAACAAAACTACAGGTGCTGAAATCAAGCTTACAGCAATATTACTCGATAGTGAGAATTTCCGTATTGCCAAAGGAAATGAGATACGCTGGCGGGCTTATGTGCTTAAAAGATACGGAACCGTTTTTGCCGATACTAAAGAATGGAATGACGCTATTAATAAAAAGCATCGGGTCATTTATGAAAAGTCAAAGCAGCTTTTTCCTGAAACCAAAGTAATTCATTACGACCGCGGAGCATGGTTTCCCGCAGCAACCAGCTCAGGTTGGATGGAAGCTGAGCGTTATACCCTGGAAGAACCTGGAGATGTTTTTTCTGTTTCTCTTTACAGGATAGTAGAACTTGCTGATACAAGAGAATCGTTTACCCGCACATTCAATAATGCAAAAAAACACAACGAAGACGAAGTAGTTCCATGGGTTGCTTTGGCTTCGGGCCTTAAAAGGGACCCGGAAAAGTTTAACGTGTGGACAGGCAACTGGGATTATGATTTGGTATATTCTTGGCAAATTGGAGCCGAAATTAACAACCCACACTATTCTAAAAAACCCAATAAATATGCTCCTTGGAATGCCGCAAAAGATGTTGTTTTTTTCCCTACTCCATTCCACCCCAAAAAACCGGCCTGGCCTAAACACTTCATTGCTTATGTACGTGGTGCCAATGGTATAACCGAACTTCCATAACTCCCGACAGGTTAATATGTCTAAAAATCGCACCTTTACTTCAATTTTAATCACTATAGCAAAAGCAATGGCATTAATGTCCAGCCTGCTAATTGCAGTTGCTCTTTCTCGTCTGCTTGAAAAAGAAGTTTACGGGGCATTTCGTCAGGTCCTTGTATTATATGTAATGGCAGCAATGGTTTTCAGAGTTGGGGTACCGCAGTCAATATATTATTTTCTTCCTAGACTAAATGCTCATGAACAAAGGGGGTTTGTTTCTCAGTCTTTATTTCTGCTTGTACTTCAAGGAACTGTTTTTGGCTTATTCCTATACCTAGGTGCAGATTTGATTGAAAAGGAATGGAATAGTCCTAATTTATCTAGTTATCTAAAAGTTTTTGCTTTATATCCTATTTTTATGCTTCCGGTAATGGCAGTAGAAAATGTATTAATGGTTTTTAATAAAGTTTGGACTGTTGTAGTTTTCAATGTATTAACAAAACTTGCTGCTGCATTTGGAGTGATTATCACTGCTTATTTAGGTTATTCACTAGAGCTCGCCCTAGGTGTTTGGGTATCGGTTGCCTTTGTCAGCCTGATAGTAGCTTTATGGCTAATGTTTAGTGTTACATCAGGACCTTTGCTAAATATTAAATGGAGCTATGTTAAAGAGCAATTATCATATGTCTACCCATTCTGTATTGCAGCAATTCTTGGTGCTTTAGGGTTGCATGCAGATAAAGTTGCCACAAACTATCTAACTGGTGCCGCTGGTTTCGCAGAGTATTCTAATGGAGCCTTTGAGCTACCTTTTGTTGGTGTAGTCACGGGGGCCGTCACCATGACCCTTATGACTCCCATGGTACAATATGCAAAAGACAACCACATTGATAAATTTTTAGGCCTCTGGCATAGATCCCAACTTAAAGTTGCTTTTGCATTATTTGGAATGTTTGGCTTTTTCTTTTTCTTTGCTAAAGAAGTCATAATAGTGCTCTTCGGTATTCAATATGAGTCAAGCTATATAATTTTTCAGATTTTCCTGTTGCTGATACCAACCAGAATAAGCTCATTTGCTAATGTAATGGTGCCCCTGGGGCGCAGATGGGTATATGCTGGCAGTCACTTGATTCAACTTCTAGTGGCTTATCCACTGTGTTTTTTCTTATATCAATACGGTGAGCTAACCGGCATAGCTATTGGGCTCGTTACTGCAGTTTACACAAACATTTTCATTCTAGGTTTTGGAATGAAAAAAATTATGAATATCCCATTCGGGCAAATATGGCTATTTCCAAATCTTTTCAAAAATATTGCTGTTGCGCTTATATCTGGAGCCGCTTCCTACTTTATTCTGCCATCCCCATCATCTCAAAGTATTATTGAACTATTAGCCTTTCTTATTGCAGGTTTTACAATCTATTCACTCTTATATCTAGGCTTATCTAACGTATTGAAGATCTTTGATTTCAAAGAATTCTTATCGCTCTTACCTTTCCAGACTGGCACATCATTAAAAACCAGTGCTGCTGACTAAACGGAGACTAATTGTGAAACCCGAAAAGAAACCGGTAATTTTTTTCCTATCCGGCCAATGGAAAAACATCGATGAAAACATCCGTCGCGGAGAACGCCCCGGAGGTGTACCATCAGTCGCAGGTATATGGGAAACATGCCTTAAAAAAGGTTTTGAGTGTCATGTCTTTATGATGACATATACCGAAGATGGCTGGCCGAGAAAAACTGAAGAGCTTGGAGGGGTAACTTTTCACTGGATGGACTTCCCGTTTCGCAGGCTGACCCGCTGGCTACAAAATCATAACTTGATGGGGCTTGTTAAACCACTATGGCTAATATGGCAATTCCAATTTCTGATCAGGGTCTTGCTAACCAAGGCTAAACCAGATGTTGTTTATTGCATGAGAACCTCGTTTGTTATCGTTGGACTAATCTTAAAGCTATTTTATCGATCAAAACTGATTGTAAGAATATACGGAACCTTCCTGTACCAGTACTGGTTCGAAGAAAAAAACTGGCTCAGAAGAATTTCAAACCTTGGGGGACTATTAGCACATAAGCTTCCTCTTGACCTGCTTATAATGACAAATGATGGAACCAGGGGCGACAAAATAGCAGAATGGGTCAATTTTCCAATGGATAAATATCGATTCTGGATAAACGGTGTAAATAAAGATATGAAAATGGAATCCTTTGACAGGGATAGTTTTCTTAAGGACAAGAATATTGATCCAAAATCATTAGTATTAATGACTCTTGGCAGATTAACTTTCTGGAAAAGGATAGATCGTGTAATTGACGCTATGCCAGAGATACTTAAAACAATACCAGAAGCAAAGCTAGTAATTGTCGGAGATGGGGAATTAAAAACAGATCTGGAGAGGCATGCATCAGAGGTGGGAGTTTCTGATTCTGTTATTTTTGTAGGTGCAGTTCCTCACCATCAAATCAAAGAGTATTTAAATGCCTGCGATATATTCGTCATCAACAATGACCTAACAAATATGTGCAACACATTGATTGAATCATTAACATCTGGCTGCTGCGTTGTTACTCGTGATGTTGGATCAACAACAGAGATCGCTACTGATGGTAAGAATGCCTATGTACTAAAACCTGAGGAAGCCGATAATTTAGCTGATGCTGTCATTGAGCTCGGGTTAAATAGTCCAGAGCGCGAAAGATTATCTAATGCCGCTTATGAAGACGCCATGCAACGTTTTCAAACCTGGGATGAAAGATTGTTAATGGAAGTTGATGAGATAAAAACTCTTATGTCATCCTGATTCTAAAAACCATATAGGCTATATGATGAGTGTTATTGCAGTTGTTCTAGGGATTTTATTGCTATGGATATTATATAAGTATCCATGGCTTTGCATATCCTTATTATTCTGGACGCCTGTTATCAAATACGGAGCATATAGCAAAATCCCATTTTTTAGAGTCGTGGATTTAACTATGTTTGTATGCGTTATGGCTGGAATTTTTGGCCTTCGCTTGCATTTTCGTAATAAAAAGCATGGCTTAGTTTCTGAGTTTCCAACTGCTATGATTGTGTGTATTCTCATAATAACTTTTATTCTTGGCTTCAGCCTTATGTGGACAACTGCTCCAGATTTTGGCCAAATGAAGTTTATGAGGGTTTTATTAATAGGCATCCCATTTCTTATTCTTCCATCGCTATATATCACAACAGAAGATGATGCCAAATACATTTTGCTATCCTTTGTAATACTTGCCATAATCACTGCGTTTGTCATGGTTTTTTTCCCATCCCACGAAATTGCAAATGATCACTATGGGGGTGGCGGCAACTATGGAAGAAGAACATTCATGGGTTCAGACCCAAATTCAGCAGCCCTGACGGTTACCTGCGGGGTTCTAATATTGCTGGCATCATTTATGTCCAGTTATGCAAAAACTATTCATAAAATTACCGGGCTCATTCTTTTCCCACTTGGCATACTAGCAGTCTTATTATCGGGATCAAGAGGTACTATGCTGGGGCTTGTCCTGGCAATATTTACAATACCTTTGCAATCAAAAAGTAAAATCAAAACTTTCTTGCTTTTATCCTTGGTGGGAACTATTTCCATAACAATACTGGTATTTGTAATTATGCCTTTGTTCATGGGCGAAATTCCTATTGATCGCTGGCTTAATTTTGCAGACCAGGTCAAAGGCGGGGATACAAGCTCCAATCGCTTACCTGCATGGGTATTTTGCTGGGAAAATGCCTGGGATGGCATGGTGGTCTTTGGTCATGGCTCAGGAAGTTATGCGATGGACTACTTAAAAAAAGATATACCATATTGGCCACACAGCATCTTTTTTGAATGCCTATATGAGACAGGAATTATAGGTGCTACTGCAATATCATTCTTCTTCTTCTATGTAATAAAAACTATTTTACAAGGCATGAAATTCTCTCAAGATACTCTTGATCGCTATATTTTAATGGCTACTACTATGTGCACCATACCTATGTGCCTATTTTCTTTAATACAGTGGAGCCTTGATGGAAGTAGATTTTTATTTCTTTTTTCTGGCATCTTGTTTAGCAATACAGCACTTATAAAGAGAAAACACCGGAAGCGACTTATAGCTTTAGATAGTTCAAGCCAATCCAAACATATAAACCTCAACTCTCCATAAATTGAGAGGGATACCTAATGAATAGAAAACTCATAATTAATGCAGATGATTTTGGTTGGAGCAGAAAAGTAACTGACCAGATCATTGAATGTCATACAAACGGCATTATTACAAGCACCACAATGATGGTTAACATGCCTGGTACAGATTATGCTGCATCAAAAGTAAATGAATATCCGAACTTAAGTGTAGGACTTCATCTAAACCTAACAGAAGGAACACCACTTTCAGAACCAAATGCAATACCCGATCTAATTAACGAAGGCGGAGTATTTCCTGGACATAAGCAACAGCAACATAATATTGTAAAAACTTCAAAATTCGATGCTCAGATCGAACTGGAAGTAGATGCCCAATTATCAAAGTTTGCAGATTTTGGAATTACCCCAACCCACTGCGACAGCCATCACGGAATTCATAAAGCACCAGCTGTGCAGCGGGCACTAATTAAGCTACTACCAAAATATGGTGTAAGAAAAATTCGCACGCCGCTGAGCTACCATAGAATTCGTCGTGACGTTCAGATATTTAAAGGCATTATTCCATGCTTAATGAAAAACGGCATCAGATTACCAGCAATATTTATGCATTATTTAAGTCACCGACGGTTAAATAATGCCGGGTTAAAAACTCCCGACTGGAAAGCAACAAGGTATATGGGGTTACCAACAAATCCTGATTCAAAAAGTGAAATTATTGCCTGCATTGCTGCTACTCCTGAAGGTGTATCAGAAATACTTTTACATCCTGGCAATTATGAAGAATCAGAAAACCCATCTGATTGGCACTTAAAAACTTGGGAAGCTGATACACCGATATGCCTTGACGAAGATGTAAAAGCATTTATCAAAAATACTGGTATTCAATTGATTTCATATAAAGAATTAGGGGAACTCTAATGGCAAAAATAATGATGTTACTTACCAAAACCCCGTGGAGAGATTTCAGAACTTATGATATCCAGGGACCGGCATTAACCGAAATAGGGCATGAATTTATTTACGCATCTGGAGCTCCTGAACCAAAAGATGAAAGAAATTTCACATGGGTTTTACTTACCCCTGAACAGGTTAGCATTGCAAGGAAAACCGGCGGTTTAAACCTTATTTCTATGATCAAAAAGAATAAGCCGGACATTGTCCAACTTTGTTCTCTGGAACTATTACCACTTGGTATATATCTTAAACTCAGAAAAATCACAAAGGTAGTATATGATTGCAGGGAAGATATGGCTTCTGCCCTTTATGACCGTAAAGCCAACTTCCCAATGTTTATCAGAAAGCTGATCTTCCGTGGCGTAAAGGCTCTGGAAAACTTTGCAGATAGAAGGTTTGACGGCGTCATTACTGCAGATCCCGGGGTTTATGAATTCTACCCGCAAACTCCAGATGAAAGAAAAATGGTGTGTTATAACACCGCTCTATTAGAGCAATTCCCGAGGAATTATAATCACCCTGCTGAAAGAGAATATGATTGTGTAATCCTTGGGTCCATGACCTCACACCGTTGCGGAACCCATAATCTTATGGATGCTATTGGGCTATTAAAGCAAAAAGGGATAATTATCAAGCTGCTAATGATAGGTGAACCACAAAATGATATGGTTGAACGTATAAATAAAATTGTGGATAAATATCAATTAAAAGATCAAATCCATATAACCGGGATCATACCCCACTGTGACGTTCCTGCTATTTTAGCTAAGGCTAGAATTGGCATAGTTCCACTACATGATTATCAAAAATTTCATCGCAATATTGCATGTAAGGCTTTTGAATATATGGCATGCGGCATGCCTACAATTGCTTCAGAATTACCTCCGCAACGACTATTTCTTGATGAAAACATAGCCAGATTTTTCACTCCAAATGATGCTGAATCTCTAGCAAACCGTATTGAAGAGCTCTATAACGATTATCCTAGAATTGAAAAAATGGGAGAGTTAGCTCGACAAAAAATGGAAGAACAATGGAATGGCGATATCGAACAGGAAAAGCTTAAAAAATTCTACTCTAACCTTATTGAAATGCCAGCTAGGAGTTAGCATATGGAGAATCGTGTTACCAGATTTTTATATGATAACTCCCCTCCATTTTTCAGAAACTTTTCTGCAAGCATATTTGGCCTTGTAAAGAAACACACTCGTTACACTGGTGATTTTGGATATTGGCTTGAGTTTTTTTCTAATAATAGGTTGGCAAGCCATGAAGAGTTACTCGCCATTCAAAATAAAAAATTAAGAGAGCAATTACGAATAGCAAGTACTGAAGTTCCTTTCTATCAATCACTTTTCTCAAAACTAAGCATTGATATTTCTGAAATCAACTCTATTAATGATCTGCATAAGCTCCCTATTCTTGAAAAAGAGCAAATACGTAAGGCTGGCTGGGATTTAGTAAACAAAAGATGGCCGAAAAATGACATTAAAAGTTACTATACAAGTGGTTCAACCGGAACACCACTAATGATTCCAAGGCCAAAATATATTGAGCAAATGGAATATGCATTTCTTCAGGCCAGACACTTTGGGAAAGAACTAGCCAACCAGCCCTACTCATCCTTCACAGGTGTAGAAGTAATTCCAGCTAAAAACTCTAAACCTCCTTTTTGGGTTGATAATTGGGCAAACAACCAGAGGGTATACAGTGTCTTTCATATAAGCGATAAAAACCTGCCGTACTACTATGAATCTTTAAATAAACGCTATAGTAAATATATTCTGGGGCATCCCAGCGCGATATTTCATATTGCAAATTTCTTACTAAAGAATAATCTTAAACTAGACAATCCACCAGATTATATTTTTTGCAGCTCAGAGGAGTTACAGCCACAGTATCGTGAGGCAATCGAGCAGGCATTTGGTAGTGAAATTAGAAACCGGTGGGGGCAAAGTGAGTTTATTGGTTCGATAACCACGCGTGATTGTGGACACCTTCACTATGATATGGATTACTCTATTCTTGAATTTGAAACAGTTGAAACTAAAGACGATGGTTCAATCATAGCCGAAATTATTTCGACCAATGTTTTAGATACCGTATGGCCACTTATCAGATATCGCACAGGAGACCTAGTTGAGTATCACCCTGATGACAAATGTCATAAAGGCTATCCAGGGAAAGTTATCCGAGCAATTCACGGAAGAACTGGTTCTTTTTTTACACTGCCCAATGGAACACGAATAAGTAATATTTCAGTTATTGCAAAAAAATGTCGTGATATCAAATTGATGCAGGTAGTCCAAAATGAGGAAGGCTCAATCATTGTAAATGTCGTCCCGGAGCAGGGGTATTCAAGAGAGTCGGAAAAAGTCATATTAGAGAGTTTTAGGTCTAAAGTTGGTACTGACCTAAGAATAAACATTAAACTTGTAAATGACATTCAAAAAACTAAATCTGGAAAATATCTATATATCGTAAATAACCTTTAGATCTGCTTTCTACCAACAGCTGCCGGCATAAATCTATTTAACATAAATGCTACCGGAGATAAAAACAAAATTACAGATATGCTAACCAGTACATTAAGCCATAAATCACCATTGAGTAAAGCAAGATCCAAACCCAATATAAAAACCATAAACCCTTTTACCATTGAAAATCCTATTCCATGCAGTGCAAATATTGTTAGGGTATTCATACCAATAAACTGCATCATTCTGCTGTAAGGAATCAAAGAAGCAGCCATTGAGTATGTTGCAATTCCAGATAGTGCTGATATAAGAAAAACCAAATAATTATTAAAAATCAAGCTATTTAAATCTACTCTTCCATTATAATAATGGCTACTCACAGATATAGCTAAAACGATTACCATAATAAAAGTGCAGAACATTTTTGAACATTTTAAATAATGTCTATACTTCTGAAAAAAGTAGCCGAGAGCAAAAAAAATCAACGAAAACGGCATCACATTAATCCCCCAGGGAAACCTGGGTATATTCATTTTTTTCCAGAACAGCCCTATTATCATTATTATAAATACCACCACCAATACCTTTATATCACCATTCACATATTTATCTATTAAAAAATAGGCTGTACTGGTAACAAATAAACAAGTCAGGAACCATAGTGGAGTATTGTGAATCATCCATCCATCTTTACCAACAGAATAAAAAATCCCAATAATGGGTTTGAATATGGAAATATCAAGACCAGCATCTGCTCCAAACTTTCTACCAATAAACACCCAGAACAGATAGCTAACCAAGCTAAAAAATAGATATGGAACCAAAAGAGAAGCAGAGAGCTTTTTCAGATAGCTTATTGTTGTTAGGTTTAGATTCTTGAATATCACCCCTGACAAGAAAAAGAACAATGGCATATGAAAAGAGTAAATATAATCAACCATCCACTTTGAGCAGCCGGAATGCCCCAATACAACAAAAAATATTCCCAGGACTTTTGCGTTATCGATCCACTCTATTCTTTTCATAATACATACACTTTCGCCCAAAAAAGGGCTTTTCCAAAACGCAATAAAGATATTACAAACATGTGACATTACTGTTACAGTACCATTTGAAACTGTTTCTTAGGAACCACCCAGGTTAAATTTCGGCACGAGAAGGACTAAACACCCCATAAAATATAAAATGTGATTTTTTACTTTAGCTTTCAGAAAGCTGTAATAAAACTGTTATAGAGTGCGTGGACACAGAAATATCAGCAGGTTTATAAACTATGAAACAGATTCTCCAAAACCTTTCCAATGGTGAAACCATTCTCGAAGAGATACCTTGTCCACGAGCAAAGTCAGGCCACCTTTTGATCCGCACTTCAAATACTCTGATTTCTGCTGGCACTGAGAAGATGCTGCTGGATTTCGGCAAGGCCAACCTGATAGATAAGGCACGCCAACAGCCAGACAAGGTGAAGATGGTTTTGGATAAGATCAAGACCGATGGCCTAATGCCCACAATCAGTTCAGTGCGCAATAAGCTGGATCAGCCTATACCTCTTGGTTATTGCAATGTTGGCACCGTAATCGAAGTCGGCAGAGGCGTAGAAGGTTTTGAAGTTGGGGACCGGGTAGCATCCAATGGCAACCATGCTGAAGTTGTTTGTGTGCCAAAAAACCTGTGTGCCAAGATACCTGATAATGTAACCGATGAAGAAGCTGCCTTTACAGTTATAAGTGCTATCGCTCTTCAGGGGATAAGACTGGTTCAACCTACCCTGGGTGAGGCCATTGTCGTTACCGGACTGGGGCTGATCGGTCAGATTGCTGTTCAGCTTTTGCGTGCACAGGGTTGCCGCGTTCTGGGTATCGATATGGATCCGGAAAAGTGTGAACTGGCAAAAAGCTTTGGCGCAGAAGTGGTAGATCTTTCCAAAGGAGATGATCCAATTGCTGCCGCCAATAGTTTTTCCCGCGGTCGCGGAGTGGATGGCGTAGTAATTACTGCTGCAACCAAAAGTAATGAGCCTATGTCCCAAGCAGCAACTATGTGCCGCAAGCGCGGCCGCATTGTATTGGTTGGAGTTGTTGGGCTAGAGCTATCACGAGCTGACTTCTTTGAGAAAGAGATCAGCTTCCAGGTATCGTGTTCCTATGGCGCCGGACGCTACGA
>QZLE01000031.1 GCA_004796365.1 Gammaproteobacteria bacterium
AACCCCGCTTCGGCGGGGTTTTCTTTTTATTCTTCCATATTCCCCAAAATATTGCGTTATGGCTCCAGGCTTCCTCGGGCACATATTACATATATGCTTCCTCAAAAGGCTTCGCCATGCCTTATCTTTTGAAGAATCTGTTTGAATAAACCTTTCAATGATGGCTTTTTAGATTTTTCTTCATTTTTAAAATGCATAATTTTAAAGCGTAACGAGCGCAGCTAAGTCAAGGCGTAGATAGTTTAAAAAGATGTTGAGAGCACAAGTAGTGCGCGACTCATTTTTTAACTCTCTACAACACAGAATTAGCAAGCGCAGTAGCTTTAAATTAAACGTCGAACTTAGGAAGCTTCTTATCAATAAGCTGCTTTTTAAGACGCACATACTTAGGAAGCCCCTTCTCATAAGCAGGATAATCCTCGCCCTCAATCAAAGGTTGCAGATACTTACGACACTTCTCGGTAATTCCAAAGCCATCCTCTGAGATATAATCCGCAGGAACCATCTTCTCTACATTCGCTACTTCGGATAGGTTAGCGTGACCAAGCTCCCATTGGTATGGCTCATCATTGGTTCTTACAATGATAGGCATTACTGCGTTCTTGCCTTCAACCGCTAGTTCAACTGCGGCCTTACCTAGCGCATAAGCTTGCTCAACATCTGTAGCTGAACCGATGTGGCGCGCTGCACGCTGCAAGTAATCAGAAACCGCCCAGTGGTATTTATAACCCAAAGCATCTTTTACCATATTGGCAATAACCGGTGCTACACCTCCAAGTTGCGCGTGACCAAATGCGTCTTTGGTACCTGCATCTGCCAAGAATTTGCCATCCTGATCCTGCAGACCTTCTGAGGCAACAATACAGCAGTAACCATATTTCTTAACGCACTCTTCTACGCGCACAAGAAATTTCTCTTTATCGAGTTTAACTTCAGGGAAAAGAATGATATGCGGTGCATCACCCTCATTTTCTGCTGCTAGAGCGCCAGCTGCTGCAATCCAACCCGCGTGTCTGCCCATAACTTCAAGCACGAACACCTTGGTTGATGATTCGCACATGGATTCCACATCAAGGCCTGCCTCTTTCATTGAAACTGCAACGTATTTAGCTACTGAACCAAAGCCAGGACAGCAATCGGTAAATGGCAGGTCGTTATCAATAGTCTTTGGAACACCGATACAGGTCAGCGGATAACCCAACTTCTCACCAATCTGCGAAACCTTATTTGCGGTATCCTGTGAATCACCACCACCATTGTAGAAGAAATAGCCGATATCGTGCGCCTTGAATACCTCAATCAATCTTTCGTATTCTGCCTTGTTATCTTCCAGACCTTTTAGCTTGTAACGGCACGAACCAAATGCACCTGACGGAGTTGATTTTAGACCTTCAATGTCTTCATCAGATTCGGTACTTACATCGACAAGCTCTTCCCTTAAGGCTCCAATAATTCCGTTTTTACCAGCAAAAACCTTACCGATTTTTTCTGGATATTTTTGCGCGGTCTGGATAACACCACAGGCAGAGGCATTGATAACAGGTGTAACACCACCGGATTGAGCGTAAAAAGCATTCTTTGGAGCCATGATTTTTCCCTTGAATTGAGCCAAATAAAGATGGAAGGATACAAAAAAAATATTACGGGATAAAGTGGTATAATTAAGGATATTGGTTTTAGGAATAAATATGGATATAAACATCTTAGGAATCTGCGGCACCTTCATGGGCGGCATCGCAGTATTGGCAAAACAGGCTGGGTTCAACGTAAAAGGCTGTGACCAGAACGTATATCCCCCAATGAGCACCCAACTTGAAGAACAAGGAATTGAGCTAACCCAGGGCTTCACCCATGATCTTGACATAGCCAATAGCAAAATCGTAGTTGGCAACGCTATGTCGCGCGGCAATCCAGCGATTGAGACTATGCTCAACGAACACGCTGATTACACATCTGGCCCACAATGGCTTGCTGAAAACATCCTTAAAGATAAGCACGTACTCGCGGTATCCGGCACCCACGGCAAAACCACTACCGCCAGTATGCTCGCATGGATATTAGAATACGCAGACCTTGAGCCTGGTTTTTTGATAGGTGGTGTACCAAAAAATTTTGGTATCTCCGCACGCCTTGGCAATTCCAAATTCTTTGTAGTTGAGGCCGATGAATACGACACAGCATTCTTCGACAAAAGATCCAAGTTTGTCCATTACCGCCCTACCTCCCTAATAATCAACAACCTGGAATTTGACCACGCAGATATCTTTGACGATCTTGCCGCAATCCAACGCCAATTCCACCATGTAATTCGCACCATGCCCGGAAAAGGCAAGGTAATCTACAAGGCTGATGAAGAATCTATCCAGGAAGTGCTTAAGCAAGGGTGCTGGAGTGAGAACGAATCATTTGCACTTGAAGGCCAGTACGGCTGGGGCGCAACTAAAATCAGTGCAGATGGCACAGAATTTGAAGTAACTCGTAACAAACAAACCATTACCAAAGTTTGCTGGAACCAACACGGCATGCATAACATAGAAAATGCTATAGCAACCATAGCTGCTGCCGAACACATCGGAATACAGCCTAAAGTTGCCGCCGAGGCATTATGCAAATTTAACGGGGTTGCACGCCGCATGGATGTACGCGGCCAACTATACGGAGCAACAATCTACGATGATTTCGCCCACCACCCAACTGCAATCAAAACCACTGTAGATGGTCTGCGTCGCCGCGTTGGAGAAGATCGAATTATCGCTGTTTTAGAGCCAAGATCTAATACCATGAAAATGGGAGTAAACAGTGAAGAACTCGCCGATTCTCTGAAACAGGCTGACCTGGTCTACATGCATAAACCGGTAGGAATCAACTGGGATATAGAAGCCGTATGTAAAGAGATTGGTTCACACGCAGTATTAAGTGAATCTGTCGAGCAAATTGTAAAAGAGATTGTTTGGGAAACTCAGAAAAACGATCATATTTTGGTAATGAGCAATGGTGCATTTGAAGATATCCACAATAAGATTATTGCTGAATTGGAGAAGAAAGGTTCATGAACCAAGAGTTACCCAAAAAAATAACCGTAGCCATAACCGGTGCATCAGGTGCAATCTATGCAACCAGACTGATTGAAGAACTTCTCAAGGCCGGCAAGCAAATTGACCTTTTGATATCCGATATGGGCCTAGACTTACTTGAAGCAGAAACTAATTTTGATACCAGTTCAAAAGAAACAGTAAAAGAAGCATTGATACAAGGTCATAACCCAACCAAGCTAGAGACCTATTTTCAACAAGATTGGCATAGTCCTGCCGCATCAGGCTCCAGTGCTGCGAAAACCATGATTATTACTCCCTGCTCTATGTCCACCCTCGCCGCAATTGCCAATGGCAACAGCTCCAACCTGATTCAGCGTGCAGCCGACGTTGTAATAAAAGAGCAGGGGAAACTAATTCTAATGCCACGCGAAATGCCGTTTTCCGCCATTCACCTGGAAAACATGCTCAAACTCGCACGACTTGGTTGCTGCATAATGCCACCAACACCTGGATTTTATAATAACCCGGAATCCATTGACGACTTGGTTAATTTTATAATTGCCAGAGCACTGGACCAACTTGGCATTAAAAATAACTTATCATCAAGGTGGGGCTGCATAAACCAAAAAGCAGACTAAACTCATAACATGGCTAACCTCCAAATAAGGAAATGGTCTTTTTAGTAACAGTTTTTAATTATCTGCAACACAGCATAAACGAACGCAACAGCTTAAAAAGAAAAGGAGGCAATCATGTATCAACTAGTATTCTACGTCCCAAAAACACACCTTGAACAAGTAAAAAATGCTATCTTTGAGGCTGGCGCAGGAAGATACGAAGATTACGACTGCTGTTGCTGGCAAACCTTGGGTACCGGACAATTCCGCCCGCTGGATGGTAGCACCCCATTTATAGGGGAAAAAGAAATGGTAGAAACGGTAGATGAATATAAGGTGGAAACCGTATGCAAAGACGAAGTATTACCTGAGGTATTAAATGCCCTGATAGCAGAACATCCATATGAAGAACCTGCATATAGTTATTTTGAAATTAATGAAGAACTATAATTAGCTATTATTTTGTTATTTCATAACGTTTTATAATTGCTTCAATTACACCCTTTTTATTAAGTCGTCCAATTGCTGCATTAATTTTCTGAATCAAATCTCTTCGATTTAAAGTTTTTGCAATCCCAATATGCTTTGCTTCAACAGATAACGGTTTGTTAAGTATTGTAAATTCAGAAATAGAAATGCCTGCTAATCGAGAATTCCAAACAACAGAAGCCAGCCCTGGATTACTAACTACCGCATCAACTCTATTAAGAGTTAGTATTTTTAATCTTTTTACAGGACTATCATGTTCTATCGCTTCAAAAAGCTTATTATCCAAAGCTTTTTCAAACTCTGTTCCAGGCCTAGCCCCCCTTTGCAAAGCAATTACTCGTCCCTTTAAATCATCAATTTTTTCAAAGCTAAAATCATTACCTTTTTTTGTTACCAAAACTATTTCTTCTTCCCAAAGGGGAATCGAATAATCAAAATACTTAGATCTTTCTTCTGTCCAATACATACCGAATACAAGACCATTTCCTGCTTTAGCTTGAACATACGCCTGTTTCCATGGTGCCATCGTTAGCTTATATTCAATTCCTGCTTCATCCAATACTGCTTTAGTTATTTCAACACCAAAACCTTTGGGAACACCATTTTCAATATACCCCATTGGAGGAAGATCTCTGTTCCCCCAAACATTCAGTGGCTCGGCAATTGACAACTTATGTACCAATACAGCCATTAACATCACCACTAATATTTCAATTTGTTTAAGCGTTAGCATAGCATTGCTAATCCTTTAAGTTATAACCAATATTTATAGCATAGCAGCTATAAACACAGCCGCACTTTTCACATAATCTATACAATTGATACTTTAAACAACAAGTTATTTCCCCTATAGCTATGCGACATATAATTATAATAATTAAAGTTTCTAATAGCAGTAATATTTTATTCAAAATTTTTTAACAAAAGCGCAATAAAACTGCAACTTCCTCCATCTACTTTCTACTTGATCTCTAAATACTATAAGGTCTAGAGCGACCAAAGATTATGCGCTCTGCCTCCAGGCCATACAAAGCCATTGTTAGGGATTTCAATACCCCCAATATCTGTAAATTTACATATCAGGAGATTTCTATGTTAAGAAAAATATCTATGCAATTTCTTATTGCTGTAATTTGTATTAGTTCCACTTCCATTTTCGCTTCAAATTTAGGACTAAAAAGCCTTCAATCCCATAACTTTTCCAACTCCTTCATTCGTCATATTAACGGAAGCGGCATGATAACAACTGTCAGCACAGAACTTGATCAAGCCGATGCCACTTTCAATATCGTGCCAGGACTTGCTGACAATGTGGCTGTTTCATTCGAAGCATCAAATTACCCAGGATGCTACCTGCGCCATTCAGGTGGCCAGATAGTATTAAACTGCTTTGAAGACTCGCAGCTTTATAAAGATGATGCAACCTTTTACGCAAACCAAGGGCTAGCAGACACTTCAAAAATCTCGTTTGAGTCAAAAAACTACCCAGGCCAATATATCCGCCACAGTGCTGGGTATTTATTTATTGCGCCAAATGATGGCAGCAACTCATTTGCTCAAGATTCAACATTTACTATCCGTGCTCCACTAACAGAAGGCGACATCGATGGTCTTAACTTCTATTTTGGAAACCTACACAGTCATACAGAATACTCAGATGGCAAAGGCACACCTGCCGAAGGTTATCTTTGGGCTCGTGACAATGCTGGATATGATTTTTATGCGGTTACTGACCATGATCTGCAAATTTCAGGTAGAGAATGGGATAGAACGTTAGAACATGCAAATGCATATGAAAACCCTGGGTACTTTGCAACTCTAAGGGGCTTTGAGTGGAGTCATCCTTACTATGGGCATGTAAACGTTTTTAATACATCTTCAATAACTAACTGGATTTCAAAAATTCGATTAACTTGGTTTTATGAGTGGCTTGACGATAAAAATGCTTTAGCTCAATTCAATCACCCAGGAAGAGAAGACGAAGTATTTCATGACCTAAAATTCAAGTCCCATGTTGCTGATAATTTTTACGGCATAGAAACCGGAAATAAAGGAACAGGAAATAACGATGGGGA
>QZLE01000120.1 GCA_004796365.1 Gammaproteobacteria bacterium
CCTAAACCGTTATTACCCTCAGCAGCAATTACTCCTGCAACTATATTTCCATGACCCATATAATCCGATGTGTCATTATTTGAATCCTGAAAGTTCCAGCCGGCTATATCATCAATATATCCATTGTTGTCATCATCAATACCGTTAGATGCAATCTCAAATGGATTTGTCCACATATTATTCTGTAAATCTTCATGAGACGAATCAATTCCAGAATCAATTACTGCGACAACAACTTGATCACTACCCGTTGTAATATCCCAAGCGTTAATCAGCTCCATTTTATCAACTGCATACTGCTTATTTAGTGATGGATCATTAGGCATTACTGCATAAGCATTACCAATCATAGCGTTAATAGTCGCTGCCGTGACTATTCCCAAGACCTTATTGTTATTAGCTTTTTTCATAGTTTCCTCCGATGATATTGTTATTATTTTGCAGATTCTGTTATCACACTTCCAAGTAGAAATAGCAATAGGACTTTAGTCTAATTATTATTTGTTCATGATAGAGGTATATTAGAGGCTGCATTAAAAACAGCCTCTAAACATGAAATGATTAAAGCTCCAAATAATACCACTGCTTATATTTAATCTTTTTCATCAACCTGCGCGATGCAGAATTAGACTCAAGCATAATTGGTATCTGCTCAGTTTCGCTAAAACAAAACTGTTTTGGCAACTTTGTGTATATTGACTTTGGCGGATGAGCATAGTCGATATGTTTTAACTTAGATCCGGTTTCATGGGTGTGATAAAAAATGTTGGTGATGCCTATTTCATCACGAATAAACCAGATTGCTGCGGCAAGCATCGCCTCATCCCAAATGCGTTTGTAGTTTTCCAATTTTGCAACATATTCGTTTAATTCTTGGTAACTACAGTTTATACCTTGAAACTCATAGCGATTTGGCACCCTATTATTTGAAATATATCTCATCATCCTGGCTCGCTTTCTATCTGCAATTCTTAACCAATCATTTTGGATCTCTTCAATTAACGCTTCGTTGTTCTGCAGATCCAGATCGATTCTTGCCCAGGCAAGAGTATTTCTTGCTGACTTATTTGTTGGGTGGCAACCATAATCAAACGGAGTTGTACCAGAACTTGGTTTAATTAGCTTGTTATAGTACTCATCATGCACCCCACTAAAATTTAGCTGAAGGACAAGGTTTACACCCGGTCTTGATGTCTGGTTGTATTTCCAATCATCATCCCCCCATGTGCCAAGTGTAAGAATAAATGGTTCTGAGTATTGATCCCAAAGATTATCAAAATCCTGAGCTGCAATCTCTCCATTCCCAGATTTCGCTAATACTGGTTTTACTATTGGCTTTGATAGCAATTTGCCAAAATTTGATGATTTAATTTCTGAAATTTTTTTGCCATTGCCGACTATATATTTCAGAAGGATAGGGCTGTATCTATCCTTAAAATAGTGAAAGATCGTTCTGCCACTAGGAAGACATTTGATGATCTCTTGTGCAATTAATGTATCCATTTTTCGATTTCCTTAACTTATAAGCTGACTTTTCTTTATCCGGTTTAAATACACGTGTATTCAATATGCTTTTTGGCACACTCATACCTTTCTCCTGCAATTTGGTTAGTTAAAAAAGGGAATAAAAAAACCCCTGATTGATAGTCAACCAGGGGCCTGTAATTAGAAGCTTTTTCTGGCTGAGAAGTTTTTACAACCTCTCAACCTATTCATTTAAGCAATGCAATCTGTGAGCGGTTATATAAATTTATTGGTATAACTTATAGGCTGCTTACGCACATTGCCCTCCTTAAATGTTTGTTATGAAACTGTTGGCGCGGAAGTTTACTCTTTTCATTTTTTTTGTCAACGATATATTTCAATATTCATAATCTCAAGTCAGCACTTGTAATATTAATATACCTATTAATCTAATCACGTAATGGCTGCAGGCTGGCATTAAATAGAAATGGTTCCAGATGTTCATAAAACCATAGTTTGGCCTTTTTTCTACTAGCTGCGAGCCATCCAGAATTGACTCAAACCGATAATTAAGCACTGGTTCATAATATATTCTAAAAAATTTTCTATACTGTATGTATTGGAAAATGACCAATATTTGTTTTTATCGATTTTTTATATTTTTCTCGGGTACATTTATGCAGGCGTTCATATTCAATCTTTGCCATTTTTTTAAAAGTGATTTTACTTCAAACACTTACCGCCTTGTTGCTTTATCAGCTTTGCTACTCTTTATCTGCAGTGTTCCTTACACCTTAGCAGCTGAAAAAGATACAATTTTCATAAACGGCTCAACAACAGTACACCCACTAGCCAAGGCCTTCTCTAGCCACTATTCCGAGTTGCACCCAGGGGTTAAATTTGAGATTTCCGCTACAGGTAGTGGCGCAGGAGCCAAGGCCCTTATTGCTGGCAAGTGTGATATTGCCAATATGTCGCGGTTTATGAAGCAAAAGGAATTCAAGCAGGCAATAGATAAAGGAATATTACCGGTTTTTCATACTGTGGCCATGGATGCTCTGCTGGTTATTGTTCATAAAAACAACCCTATTGACGGACTTACTCTTGAGCAAGTCCGGCAGATTTATTCCGGCAAAATAACCAATTGGAAAGAGCTTGGCGGACATGATGCCAAAATCAGTGTAATTGCAAGAGATTCAAAAAGTGGAACCCAAAAGGTTTTCAACAAGGTGGTTATGCAAGGGATTACACCTAAACCGCACTTTGAAATGGAGCACAATAGGCTGATTCAGGCAATGGTTCAGGATGATAAGAATGCCATTGGCTATGGCGGACTTGCCTTTACCGACGGGATCAAATCGATTGATATCGATGGCATTTCTGCAACTCATGACAAGATAGCTAACGGGAAATACCCTCTGGCCCGCCCGCTTTTTATGGTTACTAACGGTTATCCGAAACTTGGTTCTCACATCCAGCAATTTATTAATTTCTACACCAAGCCAGCTGGGCGCATTGCTGTTGAAGATGCAGGTTACGTGTCATTGCAAGGGTTTGGTGAATTTACAGTCTACGATGTTTTCAGGATTTACTGGCCCTGGTTCGCCCTGGCAGGATTCGTACTTATGGCTGTATTTGCTATAAGAGCATATATTTATGCTAGTAATATTAAAAGGCATGAACAGGAGCTCAGCAAGCTGCAGCTTTACCTGTCCAATATAATTAATTCGATGCCATCTGCAATTATCAGTATCGATGAAAACGGGATAATAAAGCGTTGGAATAATCAAGCTGAAAAGATATTTGGGGCGAATGAAAATGAAGCTATCGGAACATATGTTAAAGATATCATTTCGATAAATTGTTCTGTGTGCTCAATATGCTCTGATATTGCAAGCATCATCAGCAAAAATGAAGTAGTAACGGACAGAGAAGTTGTGTTTGAGATTAATGATGAAACTCACTATTTCGACATCACATTATTCCCACTTAAAGAAGGTGAGAACCAGGGAGCTGTAATTCGTATAGACGATGTAAGCAGCAGAATAGAAATGGACAAGACCTTGCAGCAAAGCAGAAAGATGGAAGTTGTTGGCCAACTGGCTGGCGGAATTGCCCATGATTTTAAAAACATGCTCGGCGCTATTCTTACAGCTACACAGCTTTTCCAACACAGAATGGACAAAGAAGACCCTAATTATAAATTTGTTGAGATCATCGATAGCGCTGCGGAACAGGCTGCCGACCTTATAAGCAAACTCCTCGATTTTTCACGCCGCAGTAGTATTGCTGGTAAGATCGAGATTCATAATGCTCTGGAAAAAAGCATAAAACTGCTCAAGCACAGCCTGCAAAAGAATGTTATTATTGAATCAGAATTTCATGCAGATGAAGACACTATTATTGGCGATTTTTCCCAACTGCAAAATATTTTTCTAAACCTTGGCATAAATGCTGGGCATGCAATGCCATCCGGCGGACATCTAACCTTTAAAACAAGAATTGTTGACCTCACACCCCACTTTTGTGAAGAAAGCCCTTTTGATATTCAACCTGGTAAATTCTTGTTAATAGAAGTATCTGATACCGGTTCTGGCATCCCTGAAAAAATTATAGATCAGATTTTCGAACCATTTTTTACAACAAAAGAGGCCGGCAAAGGAACAGGGCTAGGACTATCTTCGGTAAAAGGGGTTATAGAACAGCATAACGGAGCTATTGATGTTTATAGCGAAATGGAAAAAGGCACCGTCTTCCACCTTTATTTCCCTCTGGCAGAACCAGAAAACTCACAGCAGATCCAGACCAAACAGGATTGGATAAAGGGCAGTGGCACCATACTGCTTGTAGACGACGAACCAATGATTCGCAAAATGACGTCGTCAATACTGAGAGAACTTGGATATGAGGTAATTACTGCTGACGACGGCATGCAGGGAGTTGTCCAGTTTGAGCGCTATGCTCACAAGATAGATCTGGTTTTGCTTGATCTGATTATGCCTAAAGCCAGTGGTGGCGAATGCTATTCATACCTGAAAAAGATCAATCCAAACATTAAGACTATCATCCTGACCGGCTTTTCTCAGAAGCAATATCTTGATGAACTTATAACAGCTGGCGTTGATGGGTATATTTCCAAGCCATTTAGAATTGAAGACCTTAGCAAGATAATCAGTCATGTAATGAACCCTACTTTAGCTGAAGAGAAATAAGATTAGCAGCTGAACACTATTATGCTTTTGCTGCCTATATTGGTATATTAGTTTGGTTTTCAACATCATTTATCAGCAATAAGGGTCCCACATGTCTCGTACTATTATTGGCGCAATTTTAGGTTTTGTTATTGGTGGGCTATTCTTTGGATCTGGGTTTAAGTTTATCGGCGCAATCTTGGGAGCAATGATAGGCCGCAGTTATGATAAGCGCGCGCGTTCTTTGGGATCTTCTGAAAGCATTGCCCGTATCCATCAGGCCTTTTTCAAAGCCACCTTTCAGACCATGGGGGCCGTAGCCAAGGCCGACGGTCAGGTAACTAAAGAAGATATTAAGCACGCCGAAGATATTTTTAGCCGATTCAACCTTTCACCTGAACAGCGCCAGCGTGCCATTTCATATTTTAATAATGGCAAGCAGTTAGATTTTTCACTTGAAGAATGTTTGACTGAATTTATTCAAAATTGCCCCAGCCGAAATCTACACAGAACCTTTATTCAGATTCTGCTGCAAACGGCATATGTCGACGGAGTACTACATACAGCAGAAGAACAGCTAATTGTTCACATTGCCTCATTGCTACGCATTTCCGAGTTTGAATTGCGCTCACTGGAGGCATTGGTAGCCGCTCAGTTTCGGCGCCAACAATATCAGCGCGCCGGCGGATATCAACAGCAAAAGGCAAAAGCAACGGCTGACGAACTGGCTACAGCGTATCAAATTTTGGGTGCTGACAAAGATACATCTAACCACGAACTGAAAAAGATCTACCGCAAGCTGATGAGCCAGCACCACCCGGATAAGCTTGCATCTCAGGGACTGCCTGAAGAGATGATAAAGGTTGCCACAGAAAAAACCAAAGAGATCACCTGGGCATATGACCTTATTAAGGAAAGCAGAGGGATTAAATAAAAAGGGAGGTTAAAAGTGGTGCCCAGAGACAGAATCGAACTGCCGACACGGGGATTTTCAATCCCCTGCTCTACCGACTGAGCTATCTGGGCACTCTCGGTAAGAGCGGGTATTAAACACGATTGGCGCTTTTAAATCAAGTAAAAAAACAGTAATTATTGATATTTTGTTAAGTAGTAACGCGATAAAAGATAAATCAAAAAGGAAGCCTAATTCTCCGGCTTTATTCGGATTATCCAACGCAAAAATCACCTCGCAAAGATGAAAGAGTGATGTACTTTATTCTGCGAATTTTTCCCCAAGATCGAGGCTCAATTTACTAAAATGTTGTTGAGTCGTGAATACTAATTCTGAGGATATTTTTACAAAGACAAGGCATGAATAGGCCTTGCGAAGAAGCATATATGAAATATGCACCTGAGCAAGCCTAGAGTTATAACGCAATATTTGAAAAAATAGGCTAGAATTTACTGCTCGTGCTGAGCAACAACCTCTACCTTTAACTCGTCGATAATATCACGATACTGCTGAATCATATTTTCGATCTGCACTTGGCTAAGCTGAGTAATTGGCTCTTGCTGTTTCAGTGCTGACCATACCCCTTTCTCTTCATACTGGGATAATAACTCTAGATTAGTATCGTATAGTTTTACATTATTATTTGCACATACCAGAAGTTTATCTTCGGTATTATCTAAATCATTCAGAGCAGTATTTTTTTCAACTTCGGTCTGCCTTAAGGTTTTAATAGTAGCTCTGAATTTTCCTATAAGCTCTTGCATCTTTTCCTGAGTAGCTACCAGTCTGTCAGTTAGCTTTTCATACCCTTCTTTATAGTTATCAAGACTACCTGAGGTGTAGTTCAGTTCTTTCTGCTTTTTCTTAAGTTTCTTTTCCAGCTTTTCGTTCTGCTTAGCAAGATCTTCGTTTTCGGTGCGCATCTTAGCAAGCTCTGCATTTGCTTTGTCAGCTTCTGCCTTATACTGCTGAATCATCTGCTGTGCTTTCATCATTGCAGCCTGATTTGCATTTCCGCTTCCACCGCCGCGCTTGGCAGCATAAACAGGGGCAATTGAGCCGATAACCAAAGCTATTGCCACAACCAGTTTTAAATTATTTGATCTCATAATTGTTCTCCAGAACTTGTAGAGCACTTATACACTACAAATATTACAATTTGGCAACATTTAATACCTATCTGTTGTAAAAAAGGGCTTCAACCAACTTCTATACTTAGAATTTTGCATTCAGATCAAGCTGGAATACATCCACACCAAACGGCGCACCTTGAATTTCATCAGTCGATAGCATTCTTGCTGCAATGGATACATTATCAAGAACCCCGTACTCTCCACCAATAAGGAATCCTTTTGCATTGGTTCCACCCAGATGGAAGTCAGAGTCGGTAAATGCGTCCAGCACTGCATCGCGCTCCAGGTGTTTATATGCACCAAATACACGCCATGAATAACGTTGAGTTATCTGTGGCCAGCCAACAACCAGTTTCAGCTGATAGCCATCAACCTCTTCAGTGATATCATCTACAGTGGCTGTGCCACCACCATTAACAATCACACTGCCACCGGTACGATCAATTATCTCCTGCTTATCATAGCCAATATTCCTTACCCAGTCTGCAGTAACAATTACATTGGTTGGTGCGAAATGGGTGAAGGTCAGGCGACCAGTTACATTCAGCAAGTTGTAATCGGATGCCAGGCCGTATAATTCATCAGGATCAGCGCTGTCTTTAATCAAAAACAGGGTATTTCCCTGCTGCATAAAATCAGGTGCTGTATAATCGTAAATATTACTGTTTAGCTCGTTTCTAGTGCCTGTAATATTCTCATAATCGTAGTAAGAAAGACCTAACTCAAAGATTGAGCGATTGTTTTCGCTGATATACTTACCACCAAGCTGCAACCCGAATAACCACTTGTCATCGTCAGATGAAAGCTCAACCTCATCCAGCGGGAAGAAACCTGCAGTCATGTACAATGTCTTTCGACGGTCATCCATATCAAATAGGTTATCAGACCCACTGAGGTTATAGCGATAGGTGGCAGCAATACCATCAAAGGCAAGGTCACTGTCCCATACCAGGTCGCTGGACAAAAATGGATTTTTCATTCTGCCGCCGTAAAGCGTAATCCATGGATAATCATTAACATCCAGGTCAGTAAATTTTAAATATGCTCGATCAATCAGAATACTGTATTTATTACCATAGGAACCCATGGTTTTGTTGGTAGAAACCGGGTCATCGCCTGAACCCGTTGCCAACCTGATGTTTGCGGTGAAGTCATTGGTGATCTTCGCCTTCAATCCAAGCCTTAATCTTGCGCGCAGCCTGTGCCTGTCGATGGTCGTATTATGCAGAGTTGAAGCTATGTTATCTTCATTCGCCTTAGAGTAGTCAATATAGATATTATCCGGATTGCCATCAGCAAAAACATCCGACTGCGCTCTTAATCTTACATCACCATTTAATTTGATGCGATTGATCCACTCTGGAGTAACTCCGGGAACACCCCAGCGCTCCTGCTTTGCCTTACCCATTACGTCGTTGGATACATCTTCACGCAGCTCGGCACGAACCTGTTGTCTGATCTGATCTTTTACAAATTGCGGAACATACTGAATTCTAACCTCACCAGGCTCTGGCTCAGCCATCTGCTTTGCCTTCTCTTCTCGTGCCTGTTTTTCCGCCTCTTCCTGCGCCTCTGCAACCATATCTTTGGCTCGCTCGGCACTAATAACCCCTTCCTGTACCAATAACTGCAAAAGCTTAGCAGTTGTATTGCGCAGTTTAATCAGCTCCTCCTTTTCACCAGCCTGAACTGAACCGGCCAACAAAACTAATGGCAAAAAAGCTGTTATGAGTTTTTTATACATCTCAATACCTCGGGGTTAAAATTTTCTAACTAAATTCTTGACGTAATACGCAATCTTATCGGCTGCGGCATTCCCTGCGGTGGTGCGGAATTGACCTCGTTAATCTGAGCTAAAACGCCCCGCAATGCACTATCTAATTCCGATATACCAGTCGATTTAACCAGTTTGATCTTATTTACCTTGCCAGAAGAGTTGACCCAAAGGTGTACAATTACACTGTATTTATTGCGTCGAATCTCTTTGTTCTCTGAAAGGTGCTCAAACAAGTCCTGCTGCACGCTACTGGCATAAAAATCAAAGCGTTGCTTATCGCCAGCTCCACCAGATAGCAGGCCACGCCCGCCTTTTTTGCCAACCAGGCCAAAGCCATCGGCTCCGGCAACACCATCGGCATCGATACCAAGATCTTCACCCATAGGTGGCTCATCAGCCATCTCGTCCGGCGCATCCGGCGCTTCTTCCGGCTCATCCGGAATTTCAACTTCTTCTTCCACCTCTGGCGGTGGCTCTTCAACTTCGGGTGGCGGTGGCGGAGGTGGTGGCGGCGCCAGCACTGTTATCTGTTGCACCATCTTTTTCGGCGCGCTTGAATCTTCACCCAGCAAGCTTTGAATAGCAAATATCATTCCAACAGCAATCACCAAAAAGATCACGCCGGCAATAGCAATCACCTTGCGGTTCATGCCGCTGTCTTCTTCATCTCCATCGTCAGCGCTATCAGTTTGATGAGCATCGACCTTATGTTCGACGGCCTCATCATCAGGCTGATGTTTATCTTTGTCTTCCAATTCCGTCATTTGACCAGTTTCTGCGTCACCAGCCCCAGCTGTCGTATCTCAAGCCGTCCCATTATATCCAGCACATCTACTACCGACTGATACTGGACTGTTGCATCAGCCTTTACCACAACCGGCAATTCCGGGTCTGCTGCCTTGTGCTGAGCAATAACAGATTCCAGCTCCTGCAAAGTTACCGGATAGGTATCCAAAAAGATGGTGCCATCCTGAGTTATAGTTACCGCCTTGGTCTTTGGCTTGTTCAAACTCGGGGTATTACTAGCCTTAGGCAAGTTAACCATAATCCCCTGCACGGTCGCCGTGGTAAGAATAATAAAGATAATCAATAGTACGTATGCCACGTCAAGCATCGGGGTAACATCGATATCATCAAACGACTTATTGTCAAAAAGATCTACTGCCATTTTCTTCTCCTATCCAGACTTCCTAATGCCAGATCTTAACTGTGATGTTCCGCAATCTTACTGATCATTTCATCAGCAAACACGCGCATATCAATGGTGATGTTACGAATCTTGGTGTTTAGCCAGTTATAAGCAAATAGTGCAGGGATCGCTACGATAAGACCAGCTACCGTGGTCATAAGCGCCGCAGAAACACCAGGAGCAATCGCTGAGATATTAACGTCACCGGTTGCAGCAATCGCTGCGAAGGTGATCATAACCCCAAGTACGGTTCCAAGCAGACCAAGGAAAGGCCCGCCGGAAATAGATATTGTCAGTAGTACAATCTGGCTATTAAGACGTTGTAGCTCACGAATCATCGCTGCATCCAGCATCGCCTTAATGGAGTCAACCGACTGCTGTCTAAGATCAGATGCCTGAGCACCTACTGTAGAACCGATTTTGTTCTTCAATTCCAGGGCTCCCTCTTCATATATCTTGTACAGACATGAAGATTTGAATTTTTTCGCATCGCTTAGCAGGCCAAACAGGAATGAATTGTCATGCTCAGCATGCGGTGTATTTTCCAGGGCCCTGAAAGCCTCAAGAAATCTGGCGTTACTCTTGGCAACCTTGGACAGAAACATCTGCTTGCTGATAATTACGATTACACAAAGAAGCGCCATTATCATCAGAATACCGATCACAGTCCAACCGATGGTATCTACACTCTTAAGAATGGTAAGCAGATATGCTGCTTCCATACTCTCATCAGAACCGTAAACTTCGTCGTCACCATAGGCAACCACTTCTGCGCCTGGGCCCTGAGTCAATACCATGGCCTTGAGCCAGTTTGGAGTACGTGCAATCTTACTAACCTGAACTTCATCAATCTCGGCAATCAAACCTTTAGTACCATCAAGCATAGAGCCGATCGCCATTGTTGACTGCATCTCAATTAGAGGCGCCTGAACTGTTGCCAGTGAGCGTCCATCAACATATACGGTTAACGCGCCATTACCAACTACCAGAGCAAGATTCTTCCAAGCACCAGGGGTAACCACTGCAGTACGCGGTGTTTCAAAGATCTGCCCATCAGCAAGGCTTAAGGCAGCCCACGCAGAAGAGCCTTGAATGTTTAAGGTAATATTATTGCCTGCATCCTGGACATTCAGCACCGTCATCTCAGTATCATTTGCTGGCTGAGCTGGTGCAGTTGCATCCGCTGATTCAGCAGCAGGGGTTTTGATCCAGGTTGAGAAAGTCCAGCCAACCACTGGGTCGATCTTGGCGTGCAGCGCCGCAGGAACTTTTACAGAAGATTTACCGTTGAATTTGGCTCCTACACCAATAAGTGAAGCCAGATTTGCCTCAGCACTATAGCTTGCAGGATCAGGATTCAGGCCATATGCGGTGCGATCCTGAACCACGCCACCTGCTTCATTTTCAAAATGGTAAAGCATTGCGGTTTCAGCATCATAACTGCCACCAATATCATCACCCTTAACTGCGTTTTGGTTGCCGTAATACATCCAGATTTTTTCACCACCATTCGGACCACCAGCTGTATTTTCAATCGGCACCTTAACCCATATTAGGGCCATATTATTCAAAGCATCCCACTTTTCAATGTGAAATTTCAGAGCAGTTTTGTCATCACCGGCGATAAAGCGCACATCGTTTCCACCCTGCTGCGCATCCATAAAATATGCACCGAAGTTACCACTGTGAAGACGAATAAGCACAGGAACTTCAGGAATGGCAGGCTCTGCCCCAGGAGCTGTAGTTACAAGCTGCGCGGCATCAAATCCCTGAGGAACCACTTTCATTGCTTTACGATAATTCCACTCTTCATTCCACCACGCCTGCGATATGGCTGGAAAAAGAATACAAAGGATAAATACGGCTGCTGCGCGAATAGACATGTGTACCACCTAAAATTAAAAGGTTTTGCTTTTGACAAGCGTTTATAACTCTCGCGAGAGGATATATAAGGATTGTTGCAGTTTTATTGCATTAGTAAGTATTTTGTAATACAAGAGTGATTTGCATTTAGAATCAAGGATATAGATCTTCGTGTATTTATTACAAGTGGGGAAACAAAGGGAAAGGAGGGTAAAACAGGCTAAGCCTGCCTGGCTTACCCAGCCTCTCCCCCTTTTGAGGAGGGGGGAGAGGTTAGAAAGGGAGGAAAATTACTTCTTCGCCTTTTCTTTTTCTGCCTTTTCCTTCGCCTTCTGCTTTTCTTGTTGTTTTTTCAATTGCGCCATCGCTTTTTCTTTTTGCGGATTGTACTGACTGATGGTCTTGCGGATTTCAAACTTCCACCAATCCATTACCTTCTCAAAGTCTGCATTTTTCCAGCCATCGACCTTAGGGTCACGATAACGGATCGCTTGCGGAATAACCATCCACTGATCACCATTTTTATAAAGGATTTCATTGCGCAGCCAACCGCTTTTTACAACTTCGCCTTCGCTTTTCAGATTATGGTCAACTCCAACAGCAACCACAGCCCAGTTACCGCTTACCTTAGAATCGATAACCGAATATTGAAAATCACCGGATGCAATTTTGTTACTCACCTGGTCACGCATCTTATAGACAATCTTTTTCTTTTTTTCATCACTTGGCTCAACAATATACTTCTGTGCTTTTTCTATATCACCAGTTTTAAAATCATCAATCATCTGCTGAACCTGTTTTGCTGGCCCACTGGTTATATCACCAATGTAAGATGTTGCATTTGCCGCTCCTGCGAAGATAAATAATGAACATACAATTGTCGCTAAAAACTTCATTTTCTATTACCTCTGTTTAGATCAATTGGACATAGTTGAAAGACACAACTTCGACTATTTTCGATAGCCCGAGTTCCATCGATTCCCGACCAATTTTGATGACAGTTTTGTTAACACCGCCACTGCTTAATTACTGTTTAATTACAGCGGCGCGATATCTCTTTGCTGACGATTGGAGATGTTATCCACACTTGCCAGCTTGTCTTTTTTGTCCTTTTTGCCAGATTTTTTCTTCTTTTTCTTCTTCTTTTCCTCTTCGTCTTCTTCTTCGTCTTCAACCTCAACTTCTAAAGAACCTTCATTGCCAAGTCCCTCTACAAAAACTTCAAGCCAGGAAAGCTGTTCTTCTGCTACCGATTTTTCCTCGGCAATCCCTTCAACCTGTTCCAGGGCGCTGTTAGTTGCGCCCGATGTAACGTCCCCGGCGCTGGTCATGCCAGACACATCACCCTGTGTAGTCACTTGAACACCAACAGCAACACCACCAATATCAAAGTTATCCGCACCTTTTACTTCTGTAGCTCCTACAAACAGGTTACCGGCAGTTCCGATACCCGCATCACCGGCATCTACCACACCGATTGGGGCAAACAGAAGTACATCACCACCTCCAAAGGCTCTGATACCACTACCTGTTAGGCTTTCCGGCGGCAATACCCTGACGTTACCCCAATCATCAAATTGATATAGTGCTTCGGATACACCACGAGCAGTCTTGGCACCACGCCCTGCATCAAGGTTGGTTTCTGACGACCACATCAGGATATCACCACCATCCATTGCAAAAACACGCGATTGATTCACCAGGAAGTCATTACGAGTGAAAGCATTAACATCACCTTCCCGGAACGCAACTACACCAGTAGCCTTTTTATCATCGTCATCTTCACCACTTGCCGCAGGCAGGCCACCAAATACGCGCCCGCCCGGAACCAGGATATTGATATCTCCACCATCTTCGGTTTGAATCTTACTGCTATACATACTCAGCTCACCATCAAAACTGGTACCCTGGCTGAGGAAGTGGCGCAAATTATCCTGCGAACTAATATCATATCCATCTATTGCATAATCCTGATACAGTTCATAGACAGCTGCATAGCCGCGGTCATATGCTACTGCCCCTTTGGTTACACCATCCTTTCCACCCTCTTTTAACTCATTGAAGAAGATCTGCATCACCAGCTCACGCTGTTTATATACCGGTAGTTGCTCAAAGGTTTGTACCATTGCAGCAAAATCCTCAGTAGCATTTACACCCTGAGCAGTCAAATAGTCACCAAGCCAGGATCTGTAGTTTTGCAACGAACCCATATAACTCAATAAATTCTTGCTGTTAATACCCAAAGGAAGGGAGTTGCCGATACCGGAATCAATAAGTAAATCGGAGATCTCGGCCGGTAATATCTGCAGCTGCTCAATAGCCTCTTCATAGGTCATTGAGCTATTGCCGCTATAGCTGCGCATCAGATCAGTCACCTGCTGCTGCAACCCGGTAAAGGTATCCTGATCCAAATAACGATCGATAAAATCAGCATAATCGGTACGATTTACCGAATCACCAACACCAGCCATAACTGTAATATCGGCGCCGGTTTCGGCCAGGGCAGGGTTTTCTTTATTACCAACCGAATATATCCCCTTAGACGAAGCTAGATCTATATCACCACCGGCTATAACATCAAGGTTGCCGGGTCCCGCAAGTTTAATGCCGCTATTGCTGATTTCAGCTGCGTTGCCATCTGTATCAAGTTGGAAAAATGAAATATCTCCAGCAGCCTGCACTACTGAAGTATCAGTATCTCGTAGATTTTGAATATATATTGTGGCCGTATGAATATCTTCACCAGCAACAATCGTGGCTGGCTTGGCAGAGAAAAATTGAAGCGGACCTGCTTGATCTAATGACCCAAAAGAACCATTCAGGGCAATAATTCGATTTGGTACAAAGTCATCAATATGAGTAGGAGTGTCACTAAATAGCAGAGGTTTTTTATCACCTGCATCATCATAGAAATTCAAATAATCACTTATACTTATTTCTGAATTATTGCCCTTATAATATCTAACAGGTGAATTGTATGAAGGCATTATGCCCTGGTCTAAATCAGGGATAATAATTTTTGACCCCTCAACAGTGCTGATATCCTCTTGCGCCAGCAAGTTTAAGGTACTGTATGCGGTAGGGAATATAGTTAAATCACCATGCAGTAAAATTGACCCAGCAAATGCAGTTACATCCGTCATAGATGGGTACATATTCCAAGCATTAACTACGCTCTTACCAGGAGCAGTATTATCATAGCTAAATTGATCTCCGCCAAAGATATTATACGAATTTTCAATATTGTCAGGGCTATTAATAAGCTCAATTTCTCCGCTTATTGCATTGAGATCAATAGAACTGTCTGCGCTATAGCTGTAATAAAACACGCCGTTTGTTTTCCCCGCAGCCACAATATATGGTTGATCTTTGACATGGTAGACCCAGGTGGGGTTAAGCACCCCCTGTAGAGAAAGATCATGCAGAGCCGATACAGAGTATTCTGAGTCCATCATCATCATTATTGGGGAAAGTGTGTTGGGTCCGTTCTCAATGCTTGAATTGGTGACAATTGAGGTGGTACCAAAATCATTGGAGAACACCCCCCCTTTTATATCCCCTGCGGCTGATACATTAAGACTACCGCCACCAAACATAGTTGTATCGCTTCCATAATAGTTAAAGTAGCCCGGGCGACCTCTAACAAACTCCATCTCGCCATCAAACCTGCGCGAACTTGCAACAGATAGATTCAGATCTTTAATATCCCCATCAGCATGAACATCAATATCACCTCCACCAAGTGCAGCAATACCTTGCTCAAAGTTACCAATATCAATTGCCCAAACAGTAGGAATGCCGTCAGTTGATTCCCCTCCCAGATACCCTGTCCAAACCCGATGCTGCCAGGCAGTTTGTAGCTGATCGCTAATTGCTCCAATAATTTCACCGCCAGCATTGATACTGATATCGCCGCCGTTATCAAGATATTGACCAGAGAAAAATTTGTTAGCATCAGACTGCTTTAACCCCTCTAAAGCACCACTATTTTGTGCCTGCCCGAAGGTGTAGATAACCGAGGTCTGGTCCGTAAGCTCCAGATCACCGGATATGGCAATATCAATATCACCACTGCCGGTGCGTAGCTTGGTATCGGAGGCGATGACCAGATCACCACCATCTTGCAAGGATTTATCAATCTGTAGCTTATTGGCGCTGGCAAGGTCTGCACCGGCATTGATGCGATATGCCCAGGTTTCACCAGCCAAGGCAGTATGTTTTTCTACTTTTTCACGCCCAACCATTGTAGTCTCAACCTTTATACCATCAGTGAGGTCTTTATTCAGATAGATTGAACCAGGGGTACGGATGGTAAGCTGGCCAGGAATAGTGTTTTCACCATTGGCATCGGCATAACGCCAATCGGCCAGATCCCAGTCAGCGGTAAGGGTAAGATCACCGCCTGCGATAACATCCACACCCGGCATTACCACCACACCATTATCAGACCACTGCTCACATAAACCATTGTTATTGCAATTGGTCATAAATGTTGCGGTATCACCCTTAATGCCAGCGATATCACCAGCGTCCAGTGTGGAATCCACTTCATACTTGCTGAATGCCTCAATACGAACCGCATCGGCACCGGCTACCACGTTTTTGGCATCAAACAGCACCACCTTTACATCATCTGCGCTTCTTTCAGCACGGATCTGCAGATCACCGCCGCGACCGTTCCCAAAACCGCCAAGATAAAAGCGTGCTGCATTATCTATTGCTACTGTTCCGCTTTGAGATGCCAGCAGGATATCACCACCATCCTTATCAGCTACTGTTGCCACAGTGGTTATTCGAGTATTGGCGCCAATATTCAGATCCTGTCCTGCCCAGATTGCAACCTCGCCCCCCTTACCTGCAGCAGAAATATCACCAGAGGCATCAATGGTTACCTGATCGAGACTTATGCTGCCTTGGTCTGCTGCCAGGGTGATATCACGACCATTAACGGTTGTGGAGACTGCGCCGATATTCATATCGCCATTGCGCAGACGCACAGCTATCTGATTATCAAAACCGCTTTGGTTCAGGGTAGCAAACAGGGTGTCAAAATCGCTATGGCTACCAACATCAAGCAGGAAGCTGCCGCCGTTTTCCACTCCGTGTGCTGCTATAGTACCACCAAGATTTGCCTTGCCTTTTGCAGCGCTGATCGCCAGGGTTCCGGCCTTGCCGCCAGTTTCACTGCCGGATGAGATATCGATACGTGCAATATCACCCTCTTCTGCAGTTAGCGGGTTGATATTTACATCACCGTTTTCTGAGCTAAGGGATACCATCCCGGCGGGGATGTATTCGGTTTTATCGTAGAATAGTTTTTCCTGGCCGGAAACATCGATGCTGCCATTGATATCAATATCATTAGTGGCATTAATATTAACCAGGCCACCGCTCATATCTATCTTTGAACCTATATCTACACTATCTGCGCTTAGCGCTAACTTACCGCC
>QZLE01000046.1 GCA_004796365.1 Gammaproteobacteria bacterium
CTATCAACTGGATACTCTTTTTCTCTTACAACCTCTAACATTCTGATAATCTTTTCAGAATTCATTCCTTGCTTTTCAAGCGTCGAGATACGCCACCCATCTGTTGGCCAGTAATTCGGCTCAGCATTGGCTGGAGAAATGCCTACTCCAAAAACGCAGCAAATTGATATGACAACTCCAATTATTAATCTGATATTTAAACCAACTTTTGGCATTTTTATTCTCCCTGTCCATAGCTTTTATTATTATCTAACACACATTTATTAATTTTTGTTTTTTATTTATTCGCTTGCAATCGACAACACCCTATTTTGCAAAGCCTCATTTACTTGTTGATACTGAGGCTCCATTTGACTGGCGTTCCAAAACAAAACTCCTATACCTCTATAAACCTCACTCTGAACGACACGTGTTCCACCTTCTTCAGAAAACAGCTGATATCGGTGGTCGAAAGTAAGTATCCCTGGGGTTCCGCCTCGTTGATGCAACAGCTTATTTTGCTTAATTTCGATTACCTTTGAATCAATCTCGAGAGATTCTCCGTTTGCTTGCCTCCAAGAATATCGCATAACAGCCCCATCTGTTAGATTACCCTTTAATGGCACTAATACCGGGTTCCAATCTTTATAACCCTCTTCATCCATCAATACCTCCCAAATAGCACCAACGGGAGCAGGAATAATAATCTCTGTGCGAACACTTTTCTTCGCAATCACTGCAGTAACAACCAATAGCGCAATGACTACAACAAGAACTATCAACCACTTACTTTTAACAATAGATACTATTTCCATAATCATTTCCTAAACAGATAATTTAAATATAACACACCTATTTTTTTATATTTAAACGTGGTTTACCCCCAATCGATCCCCCCTAACCTACCATGCTGGAATAAAACCACCATAGAGGTTAATATTACCTTTATGAAAACATCCATTGAACATTTGCCTGCATCCAAAAGAAACGAAGTCGAAACAATCGTTACCGTACTGCGTGAAGAATTTGAAAAATACGTAAACACAGGCAAAGGAGATAAAGACAACGGCAAGATACAAAAGATAATCCTGTTTGGAAGTCACGCCACCGGCAAATGGGTAAAAGACCCTGCAAATGGATATGTTAGTGATTACGATATTCTGGTAATTGTTAATAAAGAAAAACTAGTTAACGAACACAAAATCTGGCACGTTGCCGAAGATAGAATCGGGCTTAATATCCAACCGCCTTTAAATATCATTGTTCACACGCTAAGCGAAGTAAACAACGCCATACACCAAGGGCAATACTTTTTCAGCGATATCAGAAAACAAGGGATAATTCTTTTTGAGACAGACAAACGCGAGCTGTCTCAACCTGGCAATCTAACCCAGGCAGAGTTAAAAGAAATAGCGACTCAGGATTATGAGCATTGGTTTGATAGTGCTGTAGATTTTATAAAAACATTCAACTTTCACCTATCTGAAGATATGAAAAAGCTTGCAGCTTTTGACCTACACCAAGCCGCAGAACGTTTTTATTCTTGCCTATTGCTAGTACTTACCAACTACAAACCAAGCTCTCACAACTTAAAGCTTCTTAATTCACTTGCAATATCTCAAGATGAACGGATAACAGAAGTATTCCCTCAAGATAACAAAGAACACAGAGCCTGCTTCCAACTGCTAAAAAAAGCATATGTTGATGCCCGTTATTCAAAGCATTATGAGATTAATGAAAAGCAACTAACCTGGCTTGCTGAAAGAGTTGAGATGCTTAAGGGAATCACCGAGGAATTGTGCAAGGAGAGGATTGAGGGGTATGGTGGATAGGGATTTTTACGCCACCCACTTTTGCCCATTAACTGCAAACCCTACAATCAAATCATATACATTATCGGTTTTTTGTTTAAATAAAATACGGTCATAGCTTTCGGGCAGATCTTCATTAAGAACTTCTTCAACAGCATTTTTCACTCCAAGTTTGGTTTGGCTATCTTTCCACCAATCCTGCACCAATACCTTCGGTTTCCCCTCACGCAATCGAGTAATAAGGTGTTTTGCTGCTAGCTTTACTTCTTGTTCTTCCGCCTTTGTCATTTTGTCTTTCTTCAGGGTGTCAAATAACTCTAGCTCATCTTCAGTAAGGTTTTCACGCGTATGACGTTCATCCTCTTCTTTCATTGATTTGGTAAATCTCATCAAATCTTCAAAATAATTTTCATTTGAAGATCCACCAGCATTGTATTCATCGATAATCTCTTGCAGCCTTTGTGCAAAATCTATTCTTGTATGATTTTGCTCTATCATTTTCCGCAGCTTGTCTTCGATAAATGCTCGCAGTTCAGCAATCTCGATATTCTTATACTGCGTCTGTGCGAAGTCTTCTTTGAGTTTTGCAAAATCAATCTTACTCAAATCCCAGGTTTTGCCTGTCTTTACTATTTTGTATTCAGCTTGATGTTCTTTGACGACAAAATGCTCTGCTTTATCTACAACTACACTTTCATCTAAAAGCTCAGATATTTTTTGACTAGCAGCATCTATATCAGCCTGCCCAACCGACATATCAACTACACCACGCAGATATTGAATAACCGCAATCAATGGTCTTGGTTTTTGATTGAATATTTCCGGTTTGCAAGCCTCATATAAAGCAGACACAGTATTATCAAATACATAAAATGATTTTCGCCATTCATCCAGGCTTAATAAGGTATCTGCAAACTCTTTAAACTGAGCAATGTTTTTAAAGATGTCCTTTTTATCTACAATGGATTGCAGATTGATGTTGCGCTCATTACAAAAACTTACTGTTTGGGATATGGCATCATCAAGAAGGTCAAATAGTTCTGCCTTCTCTTTTACCGGCATAGCTTCTTTGCTCTCTTCCCCATCCTGAGCACTTCCTCCTTGAGCATAGTCGCTCAGAGCCTTTTTCATATTGCGAAACACGTTGTAATAATCAACTATATCACCATGTTTCTTTTCTATAAGCTGACCGTTATACCCTTTAACCTTATAAGCTGCCACCCGGTTAGCCCGTGCTATGGTCTGCATTAGGGTGTGATCTTTCATAGGCTTATCAAGGTATAAAGTTGATACTGTGGGGGCATCAAAACCGGTTAACCACATGGCGCATACAAAAACTAATTGCAGCGGGTGCCCAGGTTCCTTAAAGTTGTATTCAATATCATGCCCATGCTCATCCAGTTGCTCCAACCGTTTTATATGGGGCTTAATATCCAACCCGACCTTTTCAAATCGCTCTTCATCAGCTTTGGGGTCACTAATAACTACTGCCATATCTATCGACTTCATATAAGCGATAATCTTTTTAAAGCGCGCTTTTTCTATATCGTTATCGGATTGTTTTATCAGACCACGTAATCGTTTTATTTCCGCCTTCCAATGCTGCTGCACTTTGTCGTACATCTTAACGGCGGTAAACTTATCCAACGTTACCACCATTCCCTTACCTAAATATCCACGACGAGGAAAGTGATAAACAATATCCTGGGCAATTTTATCGAGACGGTCATCACGTTTGATTATTTCCATCTCACTGGCAAACTTTCTCTCTAGTTTTTGCTGCTGAGCCTCGTCGAGATTTTCATCTTCCAGCAGCTCATAAAACTCATCGCCTAAATCATCATTCTGAATTAATACTTCAGGCACGCGTTTTTCATAAAACAGCGGTACTGTGGCTTGGTCTTCCATAGCCTGCTGAAAGTTATATTCCGATACATAATCACCAAACCAACTACTGGTTTTACGATCTTTGCCCAGCAATGGTGTACCGGTAAAGGCAAGGAAGTGCGCCCCCTTTAAACCAGCACGCATATTCTCCGCCAGGGTTTTGTATTGAGTACGATGAGCCTCATCCACCATTACAATAACTTCACGTTTATCTATTGGGTCAAACAATTGTGGGTACTGTTTGCCTTTGTCATAACGAAACTTTTGAATCAGGGTAAACACCACCTTTTTGTTTTGCCCTAAAAACTTACGCATCTCCTCTGCATTGGCTGGCTGGGCTGCATCTTTTTCTTTTACCGTTTCGGTATTTAAAAAATTACGATAAATCTGACCATCCAAATCTTGCCTGTCAGTTACTACAACAAAACTAAAATTACCCTTAACTTTATGGTTAATCTTGCGGGCATAAAATATCATGGAAAAACTTTTACCCGAACCTTGGGTATGCCAGAAAACACCAAGCTTGCCGTCATGTTCATGGCGCTGCAAAAACCTATCATAGGCATTATTCACACCAATAAACTGGTGGTTCTGAGCAATAATTTTGTTTTTCCCATCATAAAACAGAATAAAGTTTTCTATGTAATCAAGTAATTTAGATGGCTGACACAATCCTGCTAACGCCAGCTCTAAACTCGTACCTTGCTCGCTTATCTGCTTGCGATTTACCTCTTCATTCTCGTTTTCCACCCGCAACCAGTTAAAAAAGTGCTCCCAATCTGCGGTAAAGCTACCCACTTTTGATTCTATGCCATTGGATAGCAGGCAAAATGCATTGCAATGAAATAACTGAGGAATATCGTGCTTGTAATTAAACAGGTTATCATCGTAAGCCGAACGCAATTTTACGTTAGAGTTTTTTAACTCGATAAAAACCAGCGGCAGGCCATTAACATATAAGATAACATCAGGGCGACGATAAGCTGCGTTTGGGGCCTGCCCCACAGCCTTAATCCACAGTTGTGACACTGCTAAATAGTGATTGTTTTTTGGATTATCAAAATCGATTAGGTCAACGGTTTCGTGCTGCTTTATTCCCGCAGCATCATCAAAACTTACCTGCACACCATCACGAATTAAGCCATACAATTCCATATTGGCTTTAATTGGTGACATTGCCCCTCGACGGTCCATCACCTGCTCTACCACATCATCAATCACGGCTTCAGGAATATCTGGGTTTAATTCAAGACAAGCGGTTTTTAAACGGTCGGCTAAAATAACATCGCGTTTATCCTGGCGGTTAGAACCATCATTAAGGTCTTCCGGTTTAACGGTATTGCAATCCAATACATCAAAGCCATGCAGATGTTGCAACCTTTGCAGCAGGGCCTGCTCTATATCATCTTCCGACAGAAAATTTCTAGCCATTATCATTCCCTTGTTCAGGCCTTGCTTTGCCATCTTTCATTACCACATTATCTGCTGGTGCTGTATAAAACTTTTGCTTGGGACTAGTGGGTTTATCCGGCAGAGTTAAACAAAGTAATCCTGATTCAATCAACGGAGTCAAAATTGCTTTACGTAGGTATTCCCGATCTTTTAATTCTAGATGCTGCTGTATCTCTGCGCGAGATTTTGGCTCTACACAAAATTGCAACACGGCTTCGGCA
>QZLE01000010.1 GCA_004796365.1 Gammaproteobacteria bacterium
CTTGCACTCCTGATAATACCCAAATCGTCCGTAACGAAGATCCATACGGAATTATTGCGCCATTTTGGGATAAATTGACGCGCTATGGTAATCCAGATGGGAATGTTCGCTACCAGATTATGGGAGAAGCGCCAAATAGGCAGCTTGTTGTTGTTTGGACAAACTACAGACACCATAATAATAACGTAAGCAGCGATGATAAGTCTGTGACATTCCAAGTTATATTGTATGAAGGAACAAACGAAATTAAGTTCCAATACCAGGATGTCTACACAGGAAATTCTGATTACGATTATGGTGCATCAACAACAATTGGTTTAAAGCATCCTTCAGGTTTATCTGGCGAGCAAGTATCATACTATGGAAGCATGCTTAGTAACGGCAAAGCTATTCTATTCACACCAAAACTTCCATTGTATTGTCAAAACTATGAGTCGACATTAACAGTACATAAAACTGCCAATAGAGTTTACTCAGAAACAAGTGGATATTGGTGGGCACCTACAACTACTTATTATGCTGTAGGTTCCCAAGAGAATCTGGGTACCAATGGTTCTACAGTTGTAAAACTAAAAGAGCAGCCACAAGGTTACTATGTTCAAGGTGAATGTCCGCCACCGCCTGTGCCGCCAGTTGTTGATAGTTACGATTGGCACGTTGATGGGAATACCCTTTATGTATCAGGAGAGGCTTCAGACGTTAATGATGACTTGTATAGAGTGTATCTATATATGCCAGTAACAGAGACAGGTGGGATATCACATATCTGTGATGAAGAATCTCCATTTAGTTGTCAAGTAGAGCTTCAAGATGGAGACTATAGCTTAGAAATATACGCTGAGGATCATGAAGGAAACAAAAGTGAACATGTAGGTCCGATGGTATTTACTATAGGTCCAGATGTTACCCCTCCAGTAATTGAACTTGTCGGTGAAAATCCGATGACTGTTGCTATTGATTCAACGTACGCAGAGCCAGGTGCAACAGCGACAGATGATAGGGACGGCAATATTTCAGCTAATATCCAAGTTTCAGGAACTGTTGATACAACTACTGCAGGAACCTATTATCGTTACTATGACGTGACTGATGCTGCTGGCAATGCTGCTGCAACAGTTACTCGAGAAGTTATTGTTCAATCTGATGCAATTGCTCCTGTTATAACGTTGCTAGGAAATAATCCTATCACTATCTATCAAGGAAGTGAGTTTAGTGATCCTGGTGCAACGGCAACAGACAATGTCGACGGCGATATAACTTCATCGATTGTTGTTACCGGAACAGTGGATACAGCAACTATTGGCACTTATACGATTTATTACAATGTTAGCGATGATGCAGGAAATGCTGCAGAAGAAAAAACTCGTGAGGTTGTTGTAGTTGAGGAGCCAACATGTGAAGAGTATACCGCGACATCAGCGCAACATGAGGCGGCTGGCAGAGCATGGTCTGAAACTGTAACCGAAGGCGAAACATGTTTTGGTACATTCTGTTTTGGCGGTACAGATGTGACTACATGGTATGCCGTTGGGTCTGATGATAATCTTGGAACAAATGGAAACACATCAGTAACCCTACACGAAGATCCAGAAGGTTATTTTGCATTAGGAAATTGCCCAGGCCCAGATACAGTTGCTCCAGTAATTACTCTAGCTGGAAGTAATCCTATGACAGTAAATGTTGGAGCCTCTTACAGTGAACCTGGTGCTACAGCAGAAGATAATGTTGATGGAGACATAACATCCTCAATTATTATAACCGGCACAGTAGATACCAATACCGTTGGAACGTACTATCGGTACTACAACGTGAGTGATGCCGCTGGAAATAATGCAACTCAGGTAGTTCGCACGATTAATGTAGTAGAAGGTGGGCAGTGTTTTACTGCAGTTAACTCAGAGCATGCAGAAGCTGGTAGAGCATATGTTATGCAAAACATATTAGTATATGCGACAGGTTCAAAAACCTATCTTGGAATTACTTCAGCAACTACCTCATTGGAGGAGACTTCGCCAGGAAATTGGGACAAGGTTGATAGTTGCCAGTAACAATTTTTTGAGTTGACTTAATGATTAAACCCCGGCTAAGCCGGGGTTTATTTTTGTTCTTGTTTAATGTAAACGTATACTTTTGCGTGAGGCAGTTTAGCTGGCAAAAAAATATGTAAGAACAGAACAATCATATAACAAGTAAAACCAAAAAAGGCATGCGAAATAACTATAAAGATTTTTTTTTGTTGATGATCTGATTTACATAACTACTTTATACCTATATCTTTATATTCTCACTTATTTAACGGAGAAGTAGTTTGTTAAAACAGCCAAGACCTCATCATTATGCCTTTGCTCATGTTGCGTTAAAAATGATATGCGATAGTGACCCAATTCAGTTCTTTCAGGTTATGGGGTCTGATGAAAAGGAAAAGTTGCTCAGCTTCTTATGGAAAAATGTTGTTGAGCAATGTGAGGATGGTCAGGCACCAGATTTCACCATGGATGATATAACCATACATACCGTAAAACTTGGTGATTACCCGGTTGTATTAGTGGTTATGCCTCCGGTTATGGCTTTAACTGAAGCAGCAATGGTTGCCATTGTGTTAAATAGCGATACATCTCCTAGCAAAAGTGACAAAAAACTTGCCTACCGTTATTTCACCCTAGAGCTGGGTATAAGTACTGAAGGAAAACTTCAGGCTGAGCTTTGTGAGTGGGTAGGTGAAGAGCATGTAAACCTTGGGAGTAACCCAGAGCCGAATATGAAGGCGTTTTTGTCCGCTATTGGGCCTTTTTTATAAGGCCTTATAAAAGACGGAAAAACCTCCAACTTCAGCAGCGTCTCATACTGTCAGCAACGATAAAAGGAGACGCATTAAAGTCTTATTGGAATTTGTTCTCATTATTGGAATATGCTTTCGTCCTTTATTGAGTATTTTTTGACCCAGTCTTCAAAATCCTACTAAACTTCTTTTTGTGCATTGAATGTCAGTTTGATAGCAATTATGCTTATTTGTACAGACTTGATATTACAGTTGTTTTTTTACTTCTTTAGGTAGGAGGTAAGCATCTAATTTAGATCTTAACAACTATGAAAAATAACCGTCCCTTTCTCAAAGAAGTAATTTCTAGGTTGTTTGTTGTTGATTTTACCTCAATCGAAGCTCGGCAATACCTTATTGTTTTTATTTTTAGCACTATTGGGATATGTGCATTTTCGGCGTTTGGTATTGATGCTTTTTTGAGGGGTAAAATCCTTTTCGGTTGTGTTCTGTTTCTCGGTAACGTGCTAACTATCTTTACGGTTTTCTATCTGCGTAGAACAGGTAATGTACTTTATGCTGCTTATGGGATAGTAATAGTGCTGTTTTTTATCTGTTTGTTCCTGATTATCAATGTGGCCCCTTATGATAGGACAGCCCCAATGTGGCTATATCTTTTTCCTCTGACGTCATTGTTTGCATTAGGACATAGAAAAGGACTGCTTTTTAATATTGTATTGATTTCGACAACTCTTATTTTAATGCTGTTTTTACCGGCGTTATCAGCACAATATAACTTTTTCTATTTATCAAGATACTTCTCAACATTGGCAATAGTGGTTCTGTTGTCATATGTCTTTGAATTTGCGCGCGAGAAAACCTTTCAAGCATTTCAGGTTGCTAATCAGGCTGAACAGGTAGCTGAAGCAAAGAGCGAATTTTTATCTAATATGAGTCATGAGCTTAGAACGCCAATGAATGCTATCGTTGGTCTTTCAAAAGTATTGATTACAGAAATAAAGGAAACGAGACACTTAAATTATCTAAAACAGATAGATCAATCATCCAAATCGCTGCTGGAAATAATTGATGATATCTTAAAATTTTCAGATCTGGAAAAAGGTCGGTTTGTTCTTGATATCAAGCCCTTAAGTATTGAATGTTTGCTTGATGAGGTTGTAGATTTGTTTAGAGGAGCTGCTGAAAACAAGGGACTTGTATTTACAGTTAAAAATTTAAGTGATGCAGATTTACAGGTTAATGGAGATCGTGCCTGCCTTAAAAAAATCTTATCGAATTTAATAGATAATGCGATTAAATTTACTGGAACAGGAGAGGTGTGTTTAAGCGTCGAAACTACTCAGCCTGAATCAGACAAAGCAAAATTACGTTTTTCAGTAAAAGATACCGGTAAAGGGCTTACTGAAGATGAGTTGTCCAATATTTTTGATTGTTTCTCTCAGTCGGATACATCGTCAACCAGATCTTTTGGAGGGCTTGGCTTAGGGCTGAGCACTGCAAAAAAGCTATCGAATCTAGTTGAAGGAGAAATAGAAGTAAAAAGTACTTTGGGGCAAGGTAGTGAGTTTTGTTTAACCGTTTTGATGGATATAGCTGAAAACAAGGAAAGTATTGAAGCGTTTCAGAGTGATGAAGTTAAAGATGTTTGTGAACGGGCTGCAATGCAAGCTGAAAGTGACGAAGTATTGTCCATGGATTATGTGGTCTCAAAGCTGGCGGGAACACGTTGGCTTGTTGCTGAGGATAACTTTATCAACTTAATGGTAATTCAAGAGTTCTTACAACAAGCTGCCATTGAGATGGTGTTAAAAGAAAATGGAAAAGAGGCTCTAGAGGCATTTGAGAAAGAACAATTCGATGCTGTATTAACCGATATTCAAATGCCAGAAATGGATGGATTTGGTTTAACAGATGCTATCCGAAACCGGGATGATGGAAAAGACATCCCAATAATTGCAATTACTGCTCACTCAATGCATGGTTACAGAGAAAGATGTTTGGAAGCCGGCATGAGTGACTATTTAACCAAGCCTGTAGATCAAAATGAACTGTATAGGGTGATGATTTCGCATTTGGTGAGTGTTAGTGAAGTTAAACATAAGGATTCAGTAGCAGGTTCGACCGAAATGCAAGATACAGAATTTGACCTGTTTTCCGACACCTTAGCTGGTGCAGGTATAGATGTATCAAAAGCTTTACACAAACTTGGTGGTAACTGGAAACTATTTCAAAATATGCTGCTTTCTTTTCAACAGCAATATGATGATGCGGACCAGCAATTGATAAAAGAGTTTGATGTTAATTCAGATGAGTCGGATGAAAATGCATTGCGCCTTATTCATACTGTTAAGGGGTTAGCGGGATCTATCGCTGCTAACAAACTGCATAAAAAATCTATACAGTTAGAATCAGCAATGAAAAGCGTTTCTCCAAATATATCATTGA
>QZLE01000076.1 GCA_004796365.1 Gammaproteobacteria bacterium
ATCACTGCCATACCGTTAGCGGCAAAATTATCATCTAAATATGGAAGCAATACAGTGTCAATATATCCATTATCCAGATCAATGCGATATAGCGATGCCGTAGTTGGCCTAAGACCTAATATATTTTCATCCGTTGGAACAAAGATAGTGCAGGTTGCATATATAGTATTACCTGTAGAAGTCATGCCAGAGAAAATACATGGTTCACCAGAGATATCTCCCGATACAAGAATCTCGTGCCGATACGCCTCACCACCAGCACTTTTAACTTCGTAAATAAATGAACCGCCAGCAACAAAAAAACGTCCATTCTCGGTAAAAGTACCGTTTTCCGTGCTCGGCATATCATCAGAACTTATTATCTTTTCAACACTACATGCCTGTAATAATGCAGCGCATAAAAACAACATTATTGGTTTCATTATTATCTTCATATCAATCTCCTCCAAGATTATTAGAATAGTATATTGGTCGAACATATAACATTATAAAAAGACGCGACCAATACTTTATATTACTTGAATTATCAACAACGAAGATATATACATTTATATGATTTTGCAGATAAAACTGTTAACAATAGTTAGCAGACGAAATCGGCATAACGGACAAATTTTTGGCCTCGCCTTTCCAGTTCCTTATCCACTTCATCCAATGACGAATCTCTGACTAGTGGGTTTTCAGGTATTCGGCCGTGTAGTGCGCAATGGCTTTGGTGGACTCGCAATGCTGGCTTGCCGGAACTACGAACAAATCATGAATAAATCTGGATTGATAACATAGAACAGGGATTGAATAGTATCCGCAATGGCGACGCCATCGGCATCTTCGATAACAATATCATTAATGAGATACCTGGCACCAATAACCTAATTCAAGTAACAGAAAAAGTTGTTCCAGGTTATAGCTATTTTCTAGTCTATCCTCAAAATCGGCAAACTAAGCCAGCTTTATTCGCGTTTAGGGATTGGTTACTTGCAGAAACAGAAGGTAATTGGAAGCGTTCGATTTATTAAAAATATTTTAACCAATATCCGCCATTACCAAAAAAGCCCTGCAAATATCGTTACCTGCAAGGCTTTACATAAATTAAAAAATACAATTATTGCAATAATGTTTTTACTGGAACAACAACCTGAATACCTCCAACGAAAACAGGAGCATAAACTATCTCATACTGATATGTAGTGTGATGTATTCTCTTAATCTTTTCTCCATCCTTGTATGTGATGGTTACGATGGTTACATCATGCAAACCTGGAGAAGAAGGGGTATTAAGCTGACATCCAAGATCTCCCCACCCGAAAGGATCACTGCAATTGGTTATTTCATCACCTATAGTTATAGTTTCCATAAACATTCCATAAGCAACTAATTTTCCTGTATTATTATCCTGCTTAATTATTATATTGGAGCCGGGTTTTTCAAGGTTGTTTAAACCAGCTTGACACATCCCGTCAACCTTTCTCCAAATGTTATATGTAATCCATCCAGCCTGTCTCTCATCCCAATATTTGATTCCTCTGTTTTCCAGACTAACTACCTCCGCAGGATTTGAACCAAGATATTCATAATTACCAAGAACAACTGGCATCTTAGCTTCTTCATTCATGGCATAATAATCGCGATTATTATAAATCCAAGCCCTTTTGCGAGAGGCCTGCTCATGTTTCCATAATTGCGCTGTTTTACAATCATAAAGGCCAAACTCAATTGGTTGTATTCCAGTTTTACCAGATTTGGTCCAATACTCTATATATGCAGTATAATTGCCAAATTCATTGCTATATCGCATTCCTTCATTCGGGAGATATGCATATGTATATTCACAATCCCAGGTACCATTTTCTACTTTACATTCATTGCTAACCCCATTTGGAACATGACTTATAAGCGATTCTTTTAATTCAATCTTATTGATCCTAGCTTTGACAATCACATCACTACCAAGATACTCCCCCCAAAAACGGGCACTATTCATATTTGCCACATATTCATAATGAAATAGTGGATCACCAGCGTACGATTTGGGCACATAAAGTAATGTGATTGCCACGCAAGCAATAAGCATTGCCTCAATCACAATTCCCTTATTATTTTTTTTCCTTGAATACATTTTGTACTCCCCTTGTCAGAATATTAAATAATTTGTAGCTCACTTTTTTCAGGTATAATAATACCCTGCAACTAAATGCATAATTTGATTTCGATATAGAATAATTAGTTGCGGGGTGGGCAGTGCCCACCAAAAGCAAAAACACTTATACAAAGTGGATTTTAATACCCAACAGCCATTGCATTAAGCTTCATAGAGTTACTATGCACTGGGCACGAACCATCAGTATTAGTATTTGCACGAATATATGTCGGTTTTCCTGTTGCTAGCGCAGTTAAAGCCTGAGCTTTAAAAAATTCTGCATTTGGATCATCTCTATGGAATCCAACTCTTGAGCGAGATGAACAGCTGGTTTCAGGAAGCTGTTTATTAAAGCTCACGAAAATATGTCCATCACTCCATTGAAGTACTTGCTTTACCGTAACTTCATGAAGTTGGAAATTTTCTGCATGAGACAATGCAGAACAAGCCAACAAAGACACACCCAAACCTAAACTCAATACTTTTTTTACACCTAGTTTTTTCATTTTTAATCTCCAATTTTAATAACTAAAAAAAACCAAATAAAATTTGGTATCTGCCGTTTATTCTATGGAAATTGAATTCTTGTAAACATGGGTATTTGTATAGATTATTGGTGTTTTTTGTTTACAATAGTTGGCATAAATTTATAGATAAATTCAGTGAATATTGTTGTCTTGATTAATAATTGTTACAATTCAGTTCGGACACA
>QZLE01000192.1 GCA_004796365.1 Gammaproteobacteria bacterium
ATTATATCATCAACCTTTTCCATAAAGTGATGGCGGTTGTAGAGCCCTGTCATAATATCTTGCTGGCTTAGTGAAGTTATCTGTTTTTCCAGATCATAATCTTCAGCGCTACTCTGGTCACGAATCTGAATCTGAATTGATTCTTCACCGTCAATCGTGGCATGACTCATATCAAGATGGGCTTCAAAGATGTCTGAGCCATCTTCTCCGCCAACCATTTTAATATCTATGGCCGACTCTTCATTGCCGCCAGTACTAAAGCCTCGCAGAAATTCCTTGAAGTCGGTTTGATTGTCCGGGTGTACAAGGTCAAGGATGGTCATGCCTTCAAAATCATCAAAATCTTTATAGCCGAATTTTTCTAGATAGGTTTGATTTGCATAAACATGCATCCCTTCGGAGATATATGCTATGGCATCTCGTGAGCTGTTAAGCAGCAGGCTGCACCTTTTTTCGGTTTCATTAAGAGACACCTGGAAACGTCTCATGTTTTTGCGGTCTTTATGAGCATGCATCTCTCGTTCAATTACCATCCTCAGGTGATCAAGAGATGACTTGCTGACAAGGTCGTGGGCACCAATATCCATAGCCTTGATTCTGCGTTCCATGTTATCTTCGTCGCAAAGCCCTATTAATACAGTGTCTTTACCGGTTTTGGTAATATCTTCATATGCCTGCTTTAGGCTGTAGTCAGGATCGGTTATGTTGCAGATAAAAATGTCTTGGTGCTGATTGTCAAGCGCCTCAACTACGTCTTCAGCATCTTCAGCCATAGTTGCACGAACAGGATGTCCTGCATTGCGAAGGACGCTTATTATCATCTCGGCATCATTTACTGAGTCATCTAGTATTAGCAGGCGTAGAACGTCTTCCTGGGGCACTTTTAAATTCCTTAACATCCATTTTGCTACTTAGTTTTCGTAGCAAATAATAGCTAATTCAATGGTCGAAAGTCTATGATATTTTTCAGTATCGGGTTTAGTCTTATATATAGCTAATTATAGTCTTAATAATGGGAATAGTCGGTTTTTTGTATTTTGATTTAAAATTTGTTTCTGGAATATGTGAACTGTGGCGGGTTTAATTAATATTGGATAATTATCCCAGTTTGGGCACGGCGTACCGTGCCAGTCAATCTATCAATCAGATCGAAGTCCAGATAGAGTTAAACTCGTCGTCGGTTTTAACATTTCCTAATGGTAAGTTCTCTTCCTTGTTTGTTGCTACATACTCAAACTGGGAGAACGCGTTTGTGCTCTGAACCATTTTGGTAAGAACAATCTTGGCTGCCTTTTTACCGGTTCTAACGGTAACCTCTTTTCCTACTGTGTAGTGCAGGATAGGGGTAATAATAGTTGACGGCTGGTTCAGTGGTTTGATCGCAGGAAGCAGAATGCTTTTTTGCGCTGGGCACAGTGCGCCGTCGTCATTTTTAACCTTGGTTATTACTGGGCTACCTCCAGGGAATAAAATCTGAACTCCAAGAGCAACACCAAGCTCGTTATGGGTTTTAAGCCAGCGTACGACGCCTAGTTGCCATACTCCATCCTCGATATCTACTTCTTTGATTGCTATTAGCTCTCCAATCTGTACTTTTGAAGATGAGTTTTGGTCTGATATTACGCAATAACCTCCGGAGCTGATATTGCAAAGCCTCCATTCTTCATGGATAACATTGGCTGGTTTAGCTTCAGCAGCTGCTTGTTGCGGGGTCTTCTTTTGCATCTGCATTTTATGCACGTCCGGGCCATGCCCGGTTGCAACAAGATTCCAGACGTTTTTACCGTAATTTGTACCGCCGTTATTCTCTTTCGTTTCAAAATGCGACTTAGTATCCTGGTAGATCTCATTAATATCATCACCATTTTCCATGTGTAGTAGGTGATGGATTGCTGTGAGACCTGTGACAGCAGCAACTTTTCCAGTTGTTTCGGTTCTTGAATACTTGCGTTTCGGCAGGATTCCAAGTGAAAGCAGAACTCTGCTAAGTATCTTTTCATTTGGAAGTATCTTAGGTTTTTTCTTAAAGAAACTGGTTTTGTGAGATTTTTGTATCCCAGTATCAATTGCTTCGATCAGATCGTGAGTTACAAAAACAAAATTGCTTTTATCTTTTTTCGCCTGGTCAGAATTAAAGTTTATTGGGGGAAGGTCCAGGTTTGGGCGCACTAGGAATGTTCCACTCTCAAGTTGAGTTGGGATATCCTTTAATATTTTGCAATAGCGGGTCCAGGTTTCCATTTCGTCATAGATTTCGGTCACTTCTCCAAGGCGCATATGAAACGGGTCAGTTGCAGATACTAATAGTATATGCATGTATGTATTTGTAATTGTAGTTGATTTTCCCTGGGTTAGATGTTCGTCAGGGATGCTGAGCTCACTAATTTTGTTGTTTGCGGAATACTGATAGAGTGCATGGATTTGTTCCCAAGTCCCTTCTTTGCTGGCAGAGTAAATCAGATAATTTTCAATTAGAACCGAGGAAAGGTAACGGATAGATCTTTGTATGGCAGTGCTGAGTTGTTTGTTGTTGATTTTAATAAATGCAGATGCAGATTGCTCAACAATTATTTTATAGCCAACACTCATATGCTGGAATAACTCTATGGCCAGATTGGCAATATCTTTGTTTTTTTCAGAAAGTGGTAGGGCTTTGTGGGCGTAATGCTTGCGCAGACCGTTAATGATAAATCTGACTGGTTCGCGAAAATCTTCTAAAATCTCAAAGCGATTAGTAGTTTTGATTTCCGTGCCATTTAGCTCTTTAAGTGCTCGGTATACTTGTTGTGTAGTGGCTCCAAGATTAGCTAACGGAAGTTCTTTAATCCACTTTCTTACATTTTTTGGATTGGTGGTAAAACCATCCTCGGAAGCTGGTTTTAGCTCAGGTATTCTCAAATCTATAAGATTATTATTTTTCATAACTGACTGGCTCGTTTACCCATAATCAATTGCAACTATTTGCGCATAAAAATTCCATCTGCTACGCAAAATCCATGCTTTAAAAAACAAAAGCGCTTATAAAATAGTAGCAGCTAAATGCTCAATAGCTATGTTTTAACTAAAGTTTTTTGGCATTTTTGTGTTCTGGGTCGCACTTGGCTGGATAGTGGGTTAACTAATTATAGTTTTGGCGGTTTTTCCGGCTTTTTCCCTTACCAGTCTTGGAACTAGATAACCAGGCAGCATTCCTTGTAATTGTTTCCAGATATGCACCGCTGTTTCATCGTGAACAAAAAAATGATTAGTACCATTAACTTTATCTAGTAGATGTAAATAGTATGGCATTATTCCGGCTTCAAATAGACTGTTGCTCAGGTTGAACAGAGTGTCTGCCTGATCGTTTACTCCTTTTAGTAATACTGACTGATTAAGAAGGGAGACATTTGGTAACATTAGTTTTTGTAGATAGTTTCTGGTGCTTTTATCTATCTCATTGGGGTGATTACAGTGAGTGATAAAAACTATCTTTTTTGGGCACCTTTGCAAAATATGTACTAGTTCAGCTGTAATTCTTTGGGGGATTGTAATCGCCATTCGGGTGTGAAAACGAATTCGTTTTATATGGTCTATTTGTGCAAGCCGTTCTAAAGTTTGGCTTAATTGGTTGTCATCGAGCAATAAAGGTTCGCCGCCGCTTAGGATTATCTCCTCTATAGAATTGTTTTGTGTTAAATGTGTTAAGGCCGAATTTAGCTCGCCCTCGCTAACGGTTGTTGTATGCAGTAGATTTTTACGAAAGCAAAAGCGACAATTGATGCTGCATCTATTTGTGGTAAGGGCTAGTGCCCGAGCTTGATATTTTTGTAGCAGGCAGCCTGAAATCTGTGCTTTTGTATCGCCTACCGGATCATCAGTATAATCATGGTGTTCTTCAAGTTCATATTTACGCGGTAGAACCTGTGCAAGCAAGGGGTCGTATAAATCGCCGGTTTTGATTTTATCTGCATATGTTTTGGGGATTAGAAGCGGAAATTTATTTGCAGCCTTGTCGCAATATTTGGCCTTTTCTTTTAAGTAGTTTATATCAAGTTGCAGGTAGTGCGCTAGCAGTTCAATGTCGGTAATAGAGTCTTTTAAAATGTTTTTCCAGCAGTTGGTTTTTGCTGCTAAATCATAAATATTTGGTCGACATTGATGATTAAGCATGAAACAAACCTCAAACTGTTTTAAAATACGCGGCAACTGAATAACTGTTGGCAGTATAACCTTATTATCTGCCCTAACCAAACTGAAAAGTAGGAAGATTATGGCTAACTACAGCACTAATGAATTTAAGAACGGATTGAAGATACTTGTTGACGGCGATCCGTTTTCAATTGTAGAAAATGAAGTGGTAAAACCTGGTAAAGGCCAGGCCTTTAACCGTATCAAGGTAAAGAACCTGAAGACCGGAAAGGTGATTGAAAGAACCTATAAGTCAGGCGAATCGGTGGAAGCTGCTGATGTTATGGAGCTTGAACTGCAATACCTTTATAACGATGGTGAGTTTTGGCATTTTATGGACCAGGATTCATTCGAGCAGGTTGGTGCTCCTCAAAGTGCTGTTGCTGATGTTGAGAATCTGCTAAAAGAGCAGGAGATGTGTACTGTTACCTTGTTCAATGGTGTACCGCTTACTGTTGAGTTGCCTAATTTTGTTAACCTTGAGGTTACAGATACCGACCCTGGTCTTAAAGGTGATACTGCTCAGGGTGGTCTAAAGCCTGCGACACTTGAGACAGGTGCGGTTGTGCGTGTCCCGCTATTTATTGAAATTGGTGAGTTGTTGAAGATTGATACCCGCACCAAGGAATATGTAAGCAGAGTTAAAGACTAACCCATCGTATATGGAAAAAGGACTTCCATCTGCGTCAATAGAGACGCTGCAAAAACGGGCGCTGATACTTGCAGCTATTCGCTCCTTTTTTTGGGAACGAAAGGTGCTGGAAGTGGAAACGCCCGTTTTATCGCAATATGGTACTGTAGACCAGCATATTAACAGTTTTAGCGTTGATTCAGGTTTTGACCAGACCAAACGCTACTTGCACACATCCCCTGAGTTTGCGATGAAGCGGCTGCTTGCCGCAGGTAGCGGTTCGATCTATCAGATTTGTCATTGTTTTCGCGATGGTGAGAAGAGCCGTCAGCATAATCATGAATTTACCATGCTTGAATGGTACCGTACCGATTTTAGTTATATAGAGCTAATTAGAGAGGTTGATGATTTGGTGCGCATGGTTTTAGGGTCTTTGACCGAAAACTACATTGTTGAAAAAATGGAAACCGAATGCATCACCTATCAGATGATGTTTAATACCTATCTGGGGATAAATCCATTCTCCGCAACCATTGAGCAATTGCAAAACTGTGCCAGCACAAACAATATTAATATCAGCCATGAATCAATGGGGGAAAATCGCGATGACTGGCTAAACTTACTGCTAAGTCATTTGATTGAGCCGCAGCTGGGCAAGGGTAAACTGACCTTTGTTATGGACTATCCGGCATCGCAGGCAGCCTTGGCGCGAATTAGTCCATATGATGTCAATGTTGCTGAAAGATTCGAATTGTATATAGACGGTGTTGAGATTGCCAATGGATTCCAGGAACTGTGCGATTCGCAAGAGCAAGAGCAAAGGTTTATTGCCGATCAGGAAAAACGTACTCAAACGGGCAAGATGCAGATTCCGTATGACAAAAATTTTATCAAGGCCATGAGTCAGGGATTGCCGGAATGCTCAGGTGTTGCCCTGGGGGTAGATAGGTTGGTGATGTTTGCGCTGGGTTTGGAAAATATAGAAGAGGTAATTCCGTTTTCTTCTGAGATAGCTTAAATAATTTTATGTAAACTGTGTCCCAACAACCCTGCCAATACCATTTCCTAGTCTTAGGGTAGATCCTGCAGAAAGCCTGTCATTTAAAGTTACAGTATCTTTTGGAAACAATAAAATTACGGTAGAACCCATATTAAAGCGCCCCATCTCTTCACCTTTATCCAGATCTAACTTATGAAGTGATCTATTTACCTCAAGTTCAGTTACCTTTTTTGCACGAGGTGGCGTAATTTCTCCGGTCCAAACAGTCTCCATGCTGGAAACAAAGATCGCTCCTACTAATACCATTATCATCTCACCAAACTTGGTATCAAAAACACAGACTACGCGTTCATTGCTGGCAAATAAGCTGGGTACAGTGTTTACAGTATACGGGGCAACACTGAATAACCTGCCTGGAATGTGGATCATCCTTTTGATTTTGCCGGCATACGGCATGTGGATTCGGTGGTAATCTCTTGGAGAAAGATAGATAGTGGCAAATTTTCCATTGATATAGCTGCGGGAAAGGTTTATGTCATCACCCAGAAGTTTTTCCAGTGTGAAGTTATGGCCCTTGGCTTGGAAGATAGAACTGCCATCTATATTACCCATCTGACTTATCTTGCCGTCGACAGGAGAAGTTAGCATCACTTTTCCATCCTCAATTTTTCTGGTCCCTTCGCGTAGCTCGCGGGTGAAAAAGCTATTGAAATCCGGGAATTCATCAGGAGCTTTAAGTTTGGATTCAGTTAGATTGATATTAAATGCCTTGGTGATTAGCGTGATTTGCAGATCCTTGACCTTTGGGTTTGTTATCCGCATAAACTTATACATGAGATGCGAAAGAAAATGGTGAGGTAACGGGTAGGTAAGTGCAGCTTTGATTTTGTCAATCAGGGATGGTTCAGATTGATTCTCTGGCATTATCAGGGGTTCTCGCTGGTACATTTCTACCGATATTCTAGTTTTAGAATCAGTTAATGCAAATGTTTTTGACCAAAAACAATGATGAGTTGTGGACTACAATCAGTTATTATTGGCTCTGAATTAAAAAGGTTGAACGATGCATCACGAAGCAGTAAAAGAACTGACAACGATTAAAGACTACATACGCTACTGCGTCAGCAGGTTTTTGGATGCTAGTGTATGTTTTGGCCATGGGATAGAGAGCCCGACAGAGGAAGCAATTGAATTGGTACTCGGGGCGCTGAAACTTCCGCGTGATTTTGATCCGTTCTTTTTTGACAGTACACTGACATCTAGCGAACGTCAGGCAATTATCGATATGTTGCAAAAAAGGGTGGTTAAACGAATTCCATTGGCATATCTGACTAATGAAGCTATTTTTGCCGGCTATTCTTTTTATGTTGACGATAGGGTTTTGGTACCGCGCTCACCAATTGCTGAATTGATTGATGCGGGTTTTCAGCCATGGTTTTGCGACAGGGAACCAACCCGGATTTTAGACTTGTGCACTGGTAGTGGTTGTATTGCAATAGCCTGTGCCTATGCATTTCCAGAAGCTCAGGTTGATGCTGTAGATATCTCTGCAGATGCCATTGAAGTGGCAAAGATAAATATTGAAAAACACGGGGCTGAGGCACTCGTACACCCGATTCAGTCTGATCTGTTTAAAGGTGTAGCAGGGGAGAAGTACGATATTATAGTCTCCAACCCTCCTTATGTAGATAAACGTGATATGGGTGCATTGCCACAAGAGTTTAGGCATGAGCCTGAACTTGGGCTCGCTGCCGGTGAGGATGGCCTGGATATAGTGCACCAGATTCTGGCCGAGGCTAAAGAATATTTGGCCGATGACGGTATCTTAATTGTCGAGGTTGGTAACAGCCAGGATGCCCTGATGGAAACTTATCCGCGAATACCGTTTTACTGGTTGGAGTTTGCCCATGGAGGGCATGGAGTATTTATGCTTACTGCGCAACAGTTGCAGGAATTTTTCTAATAGAAAAACAGGGTTTATATGTCTGGAAATACAATAGGAAAGTTATTTACGGTTACAACATTTGGTGAAAGTCACGGAGTTGCCATTGGTGGAGTTATTGATGGTTGTCCCCCGGGGATGGAATTGACAGAAGAAGATCTTCAGGTTGATCTGGACAGACGGCGTCCGGGAACCAGCAGGCATACCACTCAAAGGGCGGAGGCAGATAAGGTAAAGATTCTTTCCGGGGTATTTGAAGGCAAGACCACCGGTACCCCAATTGGTGTTTTGATTGAAAACACCGACCAAAGATCAAAAGATTACTCAAATGTGATGAATACCTTTCGTCCGGGACATGCTGATTATACCTATCAACAAAAATATGGCATCCGTGATTATCGAGGTGGAGGCAGATCCTCCGCCCGTGAAACTGCTATTAGAGTTGCAGCAGGCGCTATAGCCAAAAAATATCTAAAAGAGAAATGTGGTATTTCAGTTCGTGCATTTTTAAGTCAGCTTGGCTCAATACAAGTGGAGCATAAAGATTGGAGTGCAGTTGAGAATAACGCGTTTTTTGCACCTGATATGGATAAGGTGCCTGAGATGGAGGAATTCCTGGACCAGATTCGCAAACAACATGACTCCGTGGGTGCCAAGGTTAGTCTGGTTATTGAAAATGTACCGCCGGGGCTGGGCGAACCAATTTTTGACCGCCTGGATGCCGAATTAGCGTATGCCCTAATGGGGATTAACGCAGTAAAAGGGGTGGAGATAGGAGCTGGTTTCGATTGTGTTGCTTCCAAGGGTAGTGAATTCAGAGATGAGATTACATCCAAAGGCTTTTTGAGCAATAATGCTGGCGGAATCCTTGGCGGAATAAGTTCCGGGCAGGATATAACTGCCAGTATAGCCTTTAAGCCTACGCCAAGTATTTCTGTACCAGGCAGAACCGTAGATATTGATGCTAATGAAACTAATGTCGAGACCAAAGGGCGTCACGATCCGTGTGTAGGGATACGTGGTGTTCCGGTTGTTGAGGCTGTTGCGGCAATTGTGTTAATGGATCATATGTTAAGACAGCGTGGTCAGAACGGTGATGTTAAATTGCAAACGCCTGTAATTCCCTCTAGTTGCGAATAGAAAATGGTATCCGTAGTAAAGGATTTACCATACTGGCGCCTTTCAGGGTTCTATTTTTTCTATTTTGCTACGCTGGGGATAGTTGTTCCTTATTTTGGGGCCTTTCTTTCTGAACGTGGATTCACTGCGTTGGAGATAGGTAAACTCTTCGCAATTTTAAATATAACCAAGATTATAGCCCCATTTATCTGGGGGTGGATATCCGATACATTTGGGCATCGCAACCGCATAATTCAGCTTGCCTGTCTAATGGCGTTTTTGATTTTTGCCTGTATCACCTTTACTAAAAGCTTTGCCTGGATGGCATTAATTACCTTTGGATACAGCTTTTTCTGGAATGCTGCCTTGCCTCAGTTTGAGGTTGTTACTTTGAATTATCTGCAAAACGATACCAATAAATATAGCCAGATACGTTTGTGGGGGTCTTGGGGATTTATTTTTACCGTGATTGGGATTGGGTTTGCGGTTAAGTATCACCCTATAGGTTTTTTACCCTACATGGGGTTGGCCGGATATGCCTTAATTTTCGCCAATAGTTTGTTTATCACTGAAAAAAATGGGGAGGATATTGGGAAATCAGGAAACCACACTCTTAAAAGTACGGTATTTAATAAAAATGTGATTGTTTTTTTTATTGTTGGTCTGTTTTTGCAAGCCAGCCATGGTCCGTTTTATGCCTTTTTTACCATCTTTTTACAGGAAAATGGTCATGCCACCGATATGATTGGAGAATTGTGGGCGATAGGTGTAGTGGCGGAAATTGTTATCTTTCTATTGATTCATCGTATGATTCCTTATTTTGGCGCCAGAAATCTAATGCTCCTTGCCCTGGCAGCAGCGGTTTTGCGTTGGTGGATGACCGGGGCGTTCGCATCCAGTATGTTGATGATAGCCTTATCTCAGCTGTTACATGCCGGGACTTTTGGTATATTCCATGCCGTAGCCATGAAATTAATTCACAGTTTTTTTCCTGGTAAATATCAAGGAAGAGGGCAGGCTTTGTATACAGCTATTTGTATGGGGGCTGGTGTTGCGCTGGGTAATTATTTCTCTGGTTTGTTGTGGAACAGGATTGGTGGTGAAGGGGTGTTTTATCTCGCATCTGGTGCTGCCGCTGTAGCCTTTGTTATTACTTTATTGTTTCTGGTTAATCTTCCTGATGATGCGAAGGATGATTCTGAAATTTTAATTGATGAGTGTTAAAAACAATCAAGTTGAACATCTATGCATATGGTGGGCATTGCCCACCAGAGCTATAAATTCACGAAAAATCAATTTGCCCAAAGCTATATTTTCCAGGATAATAAATACCTGCAATTTATACAAAATAACTTCAAAATTAAGGTGATTTAGATGAGCAAAAAATACGATGTTGCTGTTGTTGGTGCAACAGGTGCAGTTGGCGAAGTGATGTTGTCAATTCTTGAGCAAAGGGATTTTCCGGTTGGAGAGATTTACCCATTGGCAAGTAGCCGTTCTGCAGGTAACACGATCACCTTTAAGGGCAAGCAGGTAGTTATTCAGGATCTGGCTGATTTTGATTTTTCCAATGTGCAGATTGGCCTGTTTTCAGCAGGCGGCAGTATTTCTGAAGAATATGCGCCTAAAGCAGCAGAGGCTGGTTGTATTGTAATCGATAATACCTCGCACTTCAGATACGACGATGATATTCCGCTGGTAGTGCCAGAGGTAAATCCGGATGCGATTGCTGATCATAAAAATCGCGGTATTATCGCCAATCCAAACTGTTCAACCATTCAGATGCTGGTGGCGCTAAAGCCAATTCATGATGCAGTTGGTATTACCCGCGTAAATGTTGCTACCTATCAGGCGGTTTCCGGTTCGGGTAAGCCTGCTATTGAAGAGCTAGCTGGGCAAACAGCTGCGCTATTAAATGGCAAGGATGCAAAAGTAGAGTTTTACCCAAAGCAGATTGCCTTTAATGCACTTCCACATATCGATGTATTTCTGGAGAATGGTTACACCAAGGAAGAGATGAAGATGGTTTGGGAAACCAAAAAGATTATGGGTGATAACAGCATCGAGGTTAATCCTACAGCTGTACGCATTCCTGTATTCTACGGTCACTCAGAAGCAGTTCATATTGAAACCAAGGAGAAGATTTCTGCCGAGGCTGTAACCAAACTGATGAACGAGACCAAAGGTATCACCGTTATTGATGGCAGGTGTGATGGAGGTTATCCAACAGCGGTTACCGAGGCAGCTAATAACGATGACGTTTATGTTGGTCGTATTAGAGAAGATATTTCGTGCGAAAAAGGTATTAACCTTTGGGTTGTAGCCGACAATGTTCGCAAAGGCGCTGCGCTAAATAGCGTGCAGATTGCTGAGATACTTATCGATAAATATATTTAATTAAGTTATTCCAAAACGTTATTCCCGCTTTTGCGGGAATAACGGAGTATTATCCCAAAAAAATCATACCCTTACTTCACTAATGCTAAAATAAATATAACTAGCCTTAAAAAATCACTATAACTACATAAAATTATGTGTAAAAATAGGCGCAAAGTATAAAAACATTGGCAAAAAGTGGATGTTTTGTCTCAAAATTTACATCTGGAAGTAACAATAATAAAAAAAATTGGTTTTTTTTAAGCATTACTTACAGTTTCAGACTATTCTTTACTTAGACGAAGAATCGGTTTTTATTTGAAGAACTGCCTCCAAGAAATGGAGAAAAGAAAAAGAATTCGTAAGATCTACGAAGATTTTATGTGAAGGGAGTATCATGCGACAAAGAATCGGTGTTTGGTTAGCCTCATTGCTAATAGCATTACCAATATTATCAATATCACCTGGAGCAATGGCTCTTGGTCTGGGTAAGATGGAGCTTAAGTCTGCTCTTAATCAACCGCTCGATGGAGTGATTCCGCTGTTGTCTGTAAGGGAAAAAGACCTAGAACACCTTAAGGTCAAACTTGCAGCAGCGCCGGATTTTAAAAGGGCTGGTATCGAACGACCGTATTTCCTTTCCAAAATCAATTTTGAAATCATTCAGAAAAAAGATAAAAAATACATAGTTAAACTGACAACTAAGGATTCAATTCAGGAGCCGTTCCTGAACTTTCTGGTTGAAGTGCGCTGGGCCAATGGCAGAATGCTGCGTGAATTCACAGTGTTGTTGGACCCACCGGTAACAGCAAGCACTTACCAAAAGCCTGGCACACCTAAAGCAGCTGCAAAACCAGCACCTGTTAAGAAAGTTACTAAACAGCCAACCAAACCTAAAAAGAAAACTGCGTCAAAAGGTGTTGCTGTTTCTAAACGGCCAAAAATTTCCACAGAATCCAGAAGAGGTGCTGCTAAACCTTCTGGCCGTGGTGCTGCTTCTGGAACATATAAGGTTAGAAGAGGTCAGACGCTATGGAAGATTGCTCGTGATGTTCGCGATCGTGACACACAGTCTGTAGAGCAGATGATGATGGCGTTGTATAAAAACAACCCAGATGCATTTAGTAAAAACAACATGAATTCGCTGCTTGCCGGCAGGGTACTGAATCTGCCTGACAATGAACAGGTTCAGGATATGACAACTGCGCAGGCAAAACGTGCTATTCGCGAGCAGACAAGAGCCTGGAGAAAGGGGCTCAGTTCTCCATCTACCAGTAAAACTGCTACACAAACAAAAAAGGAAAAACAAGCAGGAACAGCTGCACCAGCTAAGGCCAAGCCAAAATCGGTTGGTAGGATTGAGGTTGTAGCGCCATCCAAAGATACTGTTTCCGGTGATAAGAGTATCCAGACTAGCGGTAAGGCAGATGCCAAGGATTCCCAGGAAATTACCCGTTTGCGTAGTGAACTTGCAGCCGCGCAAAAGGCAATGGAAGAGCAGAAGAACCAGAATGACGATCTGCAAAGCAATGTTAAAGAGCTTGAAGGTAAGATTAAATCCATGGAGCGTCTGCTGGCATTGAAAGATCAGGAAATGGCCAAACTGCAGTCTAAGATCTCAGGGCAGCCAGTGCAGGAGCAGGCCGAAATTATACCTGAAGAGGTAGAGGTTAAGGTTGAAGAAGGCAAACCTGAAGAAGTAGCTCCAGAGGTAGCGACTACACCGATAGAAAAACCAGCTGAAGAGACAGTAGCGGAGCAGCAGCCTGAAGAACAACCAGCCGAGCAGGTGCCAGCACAGCCTAAACGCCCAGAGCCAAAAGTTCCGGAGATGCCGAAAGATGTTAAGGCTGAAGCAAAATCTACACTAATGGATGACCCGAAAATCTGGGCAATTGCATCAGGTGCAATTCTGGCGATTCTTATCCTTATCTGGATTATCGTGCGCTCAATGTTCAGAAGAGGTGATTACAGTGAGGCAGAGCTCGAAGAGTCAGGAGTTTCAACTGTAATCACATCTGTAGAAGGTGATGAAGATGAACATGAAGCTGAAGAAATTGTTCAAATGCAAGAGCAAGCAGCAGAGCCGGTAGCCCAAGAACCTGAAACGGAAGAACAGCAACCATCTGAAGATGAAGAGCCATCAATTATCCGTGAAGCTGATGTCTATGTTGCCTATGGGCGTGCCTCACAGGCTATAGAAAAGCTGCAAAAGGCCTCGGAAGATCACCCTGACAATCTAAAGATAAGACATAAACTGCTAGAAGTTCTTTCGCAAACAGGTGATACAGAGCTGTTTGACAAAGAAGCCAAGGCATATTTTGAGCTGATAAACGATCCAAGTGATGAAGAGTGGCTTGAAATCGTTGAAATAGGCCAAAAACTATCCCCGGATAGCCCGCTTTATAAGGAAGCTGACAGTATTCTTGGAGGTGAAGAACTTTCAATAGATGAGCTTTTGGAAGATGAAGAAGATCTTGGTGGAGATGAGCTTGAAATGGATCTGGAAGAAGATCTATTAGCTGAAGAAGAGGTTGGTCTGTCAGTTGGAGAAACCTTTGAGGAAGAAGAACCGGTATCGCTCGAGGCTGAGGAAGGCACAGACATCACTGCTGAAATGCAAGAAGGTGAAGAACTGGAAAAGGTTGAAAGTGATGAATTTGATATGTCACTTGACTTTGAAAAGCCAGAATTTGAAGAAGATGCTGTTGCTGAAGCCAAAGCAGAAGAGCAGGAAGATGAACAAAAGCTAGCCTATGAACCAGCTGAATCGGATATAGACGAACTTGCAGACCTTGAGTTTGAGCTGGATACTCTGGATGCGGATGTAGAAGTTGAAAACGATGCCGGTGAGAAGATCGATTCTGGCACGGTTGATCTTGAAGGAGGCATGGAAGAACCTGCCTTTATCGAAGATACATTCACCGAACAAGATCTTAGTGAAGAGATTTCCGAAGCAGATATTATGGATCTGGATGAAACCGATATTGGTGGAGATCTGGATGAAGATCTGGCTGAACTTGATGAGATGGGGGATTTCTCGGATCTGGAGATAGGTGACGACGACCTTGGGTTGGATGATCTGGATGAAGACGATGATCTGATTATCGATGATAGTGACGAAGTCAGTACCAAGCTTGATCTTGCCAAGGCTTACATCGACATGGGTGATACTGATGGTGCGAAAAGTATCCTCAGTGAGGTTGTAGCCGACGGGAATGATGAGCAGAAGACTGAAGCTCAGGAGTTAATAGACCAGCTTTGATCCTGGTCTATTTCTCCAATATTTATGTCGCAGTTTGTTAAAAGATGAGTCACGCAATATTTGTGTGTTCAGAATTGTTTTTAACAAACTGCGCTCGATTTTGAAATAACATTCTCAGAATTATAAGTTCCCTGCAAAAAAAACCTCAACAATTTTCTTGTTTCGGGCTCCTGCCTGGGAACACATATCTGATATAGTAACTACTTTTAGACAAAGCAAAAGATCAAACATTGAAACTAGCAGCTTGCGTAGAATACGACGGAACCGATTTTCACGGCTGGCAAACTCAGAGTAGCGGTTGTCGAACTGTTCAAAGTGAGATCGAGGCGGCAATATCCAAAGTAGCAAATGAGCCGGTAGCTGTTACCTGTTCAGGCAGAACCGATAAAGGTGTACATGGCTTCGGCCAGGTTATTCACTTTGAAACCAATGCCATTCGTGACGAACGTTCCTGGACGCTAGGTATAACCACAAACCTGCCACGTGATATCGGAGTATCCTGGGTAATGCCGGTAAAAGATGATTTTAATGCGCGTTTCAGCGCCTTATCGCGCCGCTATCGTTACGTTATTTATCAGTCCATGGTTCGCCCATCGATATTGCGCCATCGTGTCTGCTGGAGCTGTCGCAGGCTGGATGCGATGCTTATGCATAAAGGTGCGCAGCACCTGCTAGGTGAACACGATTTTTCCAGCTTTCGGGCTGCGGAGTGCCAGGCAGCTCACCCTTTACGCGATATGCAGTTCGTAGATGTAAGTTCTGAAGGTGATTATATCTATATCGACATTCAGGCCAATGCATTTTTACACCACATGGTGCGCAATATTGCCGGGGTATTAATCCAGGTTGGAGAGGGCAGGCAAGACTCACCTTGGGTAAAACAGGTTCTGGAGGCCAGGGACCGTACAGCAGCAGATATAACGGCCCCTGCCCAGGGTTTGTATTTTGTCTCTGTCAAGTATCCGGATGAGTATTTGATCCCAGAGTCTTCTCTAAGACCAATTTTTGCGTAAAAACTATTGCGTTTAATCAAACTTAATTTTTAATAATTCAGGCCTTTTACACAACCCAGCCAGTAATCAGCCAGCTTTTCATTGTGAGGAACACCGTGTCCGGTTTGATACATCTTTGAAAGGACCAGCTGAGCAGGTGAGAACCCTTCAATTGCCGCCATGCGATAATAGTATGCAGCCTTGTCGATATCGTCATCATGAATTGCATATTTCTCGATTCTCTTACCAATTTCATAATTCTTTTGGGCAGAGCTTATAGTCACCTGGTTATCACCAGAAAGATAATCTTCAATAAAATTTGTTACTGCGCTCATGTCAGTCTCCTTTGTTAACTTCTAGTTGCCGGTGCTTGCGATAAACGTTCCGGGCTGTTGGAGTACATGAATTTCAAGTACATAAATCTATATAAGCATCGGCTGTGCCAAACTTTGCAAAACCGCACTATTATTAGAGATTGCTAATATTATCGGAGAAAGAGAGGAAAACTTTATAGTCTTTCTATAAGAAAATGCTAATATCTTGACGGAGAGCGTCAAAGAAGTGATAGGGCGATTTAATCTACCTTGCGATTTTTACGCCTATTATGCCAGTGGCGAATGATATGCCAGCGCCAGATTAGTCTAATTACAAAATATGAAAGGGTGGCGAAGAATAAACCAGCGATCAATGATCCAAGGTACAAAGGCTGCCAGATATCAGTTAATTGAGTGGTAACCCATTCTACAGTAAGTTCAATGTTAAATTCTTTCTCCGGTGTGCCCAGAATCCAGGTGCCCAGCTTGTAGGTTGGGTAGAATACAGGTATCCAGGTCAAAGGGTTGGAAATCCAAACCAAACCTACAGAAAGCGGCATGTTTTTTTTGGCAATAAGCGCCATTATCGCAGCCAGTATCATTTGGAAAGGGGCTGGGATAAAAGAGCAGAAAACTCCAATCCAGCAGGCCCCGGCAACGGAGTGTCTGTTTAAATGCCAAAGATTCTGCTCATAAATTCTCTCGCCAAGAAAATCCAGTTTTCCATGTTTTCTGAATTCGTGGGGTTGTGGCAGATATTTTTTTAGTAACTTTTTTGGCATTACTCAAACTTCATTAATTATATTGCTAGTTGCACATTTTAGTGTAGAGGGGATAATGAGCAAGTCAAAATTAAAGAACGTTTTATTAAAATTACATCCATGAAATAAAATTCATGAAAAAAAAGTTCTATGGGGAATGTTTATGTGGGCACTTTTTTTGCTAGCAGGGGCTGCTGTTTTGCTTTTCGTACCTGGGATACTGCCGGATAGCATACTTTATGTATTGATGATATCTTCGATAACGCCACTTATTTTTTCATACCGCTTTCATAAAAAGTATATTAAATATCTCTGTGCATTTTTGCTGGGTTTTGCTTATGTATCTCTTCATGCCAGTTTTATGCGTGATACTGTTATTAAGAGTGAATATGAAGGAAAGGATATTACGCTTATAGGTGTAGTTGATTCTGTTCCGAAATTAAAAACCTTTAAAGCTAGAACAGGAAAAAAGATAAAATTAATCAACTTTATTTTCTGTGTTGAAGTTGCAGGAGATAAAAATGGAAATCAAATCGAAAACCTGAAAAAGATCCAACTAAGTTGGTATAACCCTGTAAAAAAAATTGAGGCTGGACAGAGATGGAGGTTGATAACCAGGCTAAAAAAACCGTTTGGTTTTGCCAACGAAGGTGGGTTTGATTATGAAAAAATGTTGTTCAGCAAGCGCGTTGGAGCCAGGGGGTATGTTAAACATGGCAAACACGCAGAATTGTTACCGGGCAGTTCAATCGTAACATGGAATGATATTCTACGAGAGAAAATCATAACAAAGCTTGCTGCGGCTTTACCTGAAGATGAATTCAATGGCATTATAATGGCGATTGCAACCGGTTACAGGCCTGGTATTAGCAGTGAACAGTGGGATGGATTATTGGTAAGTGGAACCAATCATCTTGTAGCTATATCTGGTCTTCATATCGGGCTAATAGCAGGGCTAGGTTTTTTTATATTCAATGCTGTAGTTTCAAGAACATCTTATCTAAGGAATAGAATTGCACCGCTTCAGGTAGCTGCATTTGCAGCGATTATATTTGCTTTGGTTTACTCGGCTCTGGCAGGCTTTGCGATACCCACCCAGCGGGCACTGATAACAGTTGGAATATTTATGGGGGGATATCTTTTCAAGCGCTATACCAGGGCGGAATCTATCCTGTCCAGTGCTCTTGGTCTCGTTTTGCTAATAGATCCTTTGTCAGTGCTAATGCCCGGGTTTTGGCTTTCATTTGCGGCGGTGTCTATTATCTTGATTACCGTACGAATCTCGGGAAAGGTAACAGGATGGAGGGCGAAGCTATGGCTTTGGGTAAAGATACAATGCGCAATATCTGTTGGTTTGGCGCCATTAACCTTACTCCTGTTTGATAGGGTTTCAGTGATTGCGCCTTTGGTAAACTTTGTAGCAGTTCCGCTGTTTAGTATGGTAATTGTCCCTGTAATTTTTATCGCTGTGCTTTTGGTGTTTGTTTTGCCGCAACTGGCCCAGCTAATTTTTATAGCGGTTCAATGGTTACTGGATATATTTTGGCTGATAATTGAGTTTTCATCACAGCTGGATTTTGCAACAGTAACATGCTCAAAAGCGGCCACCATAACCATATCAGTAACTTTTTTATTAATAATAAGTTCTATGTTATTTCGGCGCCGCGTATTAGTTGTTGCCATACCTCTATTACCAGCTATGTTGCTGCTTTTAGGAGAGGAAATGCAGCCAGGAGAGTTCACAACAACTTTTTTAGATGTCGGGCAGGGCAGCGCGGTATTTATTAAAACCGAAAACCACTCGCTTCTCTATGATACAGGGCCAAACAGAGGAATTAATACAGGTGCTAGCGTGATAGTTCCATATCTGATTGCCAATGGTATAGATAAGCTAGAAAAGATGGTGGTTTCTCATGCAGATAATGACCATGCTGGTGGTGCCAAAGCAATTGCTGGTTCAATAGATGTTGTTGAAATAATAGCAGGTGAGGATTTGGCAAACATCAATCAGCCTGTTAGTAAGTGTGCCGCCGGGCAAACATGGAATTGGGATGGAGTTGAATTCAGCATTCTCTATCCACTTAATCCAATAAAAGAAAGGGGTAACGGTAAAAGAAAATCTGGAAACGATGCATCATGTGTATTGCTGATACAGTCTAAATATGGAAGCCTTCTATTAACCGGGGATATTTCAAAGTCTGCAGAAAGAAAACTGGTGAAATATTATAAAGACAAGCTAGATGTCGACGTAGTTTCAGTTCCACACCACGGTAGTAAAAGCTCATCTTCAAAGGCATTTGTAAACAAATTAAACCCGGATTATGCTGTGGTTTCCTCCGGTTATAGAAACAGGTACAAGTTCCCAAAACCAGAAGTGGTGAAAACATATGCAAATGCAGGCGCAGCTATTCTCAATACAGCCGATTCAGGAATGATAACCATATCAATTACCGATAAGGGTTTGTCAGAATCAATGCAATATAGACGTGAAAATAAGCGGGTGTGGATGGCAGTAGTGCCGGAATGAAGATATCGCATTGAAACATAATTCGGATTTTGGAGGTGGTATATCTGTAGGCTAATAAATATGTTTAACCTTGTCTTTATCGCTTTTGATTTGTTTCAGGTCAGAAATAACAGATTCAAGAGCGCGATCAAATAGTAGCGAGTCATTTAATATTTCTGTCATACCGCTTTCGATCTCCAGCGCTAATTGTTCTGATGATTTTTCTGCCATCTTAAAGCCGCTGCGATTAACAAAAATTAGGCGCTCTCCGTTTCTAAGGCGTGCAGAAAGCTTTGCCCGTATCTTTTCATTGTTATCCTGGATAAACTCAAACCAGGTTCCGATGTCTATTCTGTCTACCTTGGCAATCAGCTCAGATTTTTCAGTGTCTTCCTGTGTCGCAGCGTCAGCGGTGGTTTCTGGGCTGGTTTTCTCGACGGTTTGCTCAGCGGTTACAGCTTCTTCAAAAAGTGGAATTTCAGCTTTATCAGCTTCTGGCTGCTGTTTGACCTTTTGCTTTTGCAATGATTCCATACGTAAAGTATGAAGTTTTTCTTTAATGTTATTTTGCTCGGTTGAAGGTGCTGGTGTTGGGTCGATAAAATCGTCATCATCGTCAATAACACCGCCTGCAATAAGGTCATTAGTTGCAGTTAGTGTATCCAGGTGTAATTTTTCCAGGTTTTGAAAAATCTTGGTAATTTCAAAAGGATTAAACAGAATGCTGTTCAAACCTTCTCTAAGTTCTCTTTGAACCTTTGGTATCGTCGATAGTAACTTGGTTTTATCTGTGTCGTTATTTTTGGGTGTTAGGGTCCAGATAAGGTTGTCAATTGTTTTTATTCCGTTTAACCAGTCTGTACCTGTATCACCACCTTTTAAATGTGTGATAAATAGATATTTTGACCATACATCCGCTAGCATGCTGGCAATTGAATCCGGTATTTCAGCGTCTTTAATTCTTCTAGCGATTTCATCACGCACTATAGCCTTGGAGCTTTCTACTTTTACCTTGCTTTCTTCTGCTTCTCTGGTTTTCTTTTCAATTGCATCCGCACGCTGCTTTTCTATTTGCTGAAATTCATGCAGATCCTGTAACAGTTCTTCAAAGATGGAAACATTATCGGTGAACTCAGTAAGGATTTTGTTAACAATAGCTTCTGTTTTTTGCAATAGTTGGTCTTGTGAAGCCAGGGATGAACTTTGAACACCAATTGCCGCTCCTGCCAATTCATTGATTAAGGCTCGTGCAGGGTGATTAGCTCGGTTGAAGAAGGTGCTATCTATAACTGCTACTTTTAGAACAGGTATCTGCAGACGACCAATTAAGGCCTTAATATTATCAGGGATGTTTGAGTCACCAAGGATAAATTCAAATAGCATACTGATAATGTCGATGGTATCGCTTTGGATCTGGCTAAAAGGTGATGCTGCTCCAGACCCACCTGCTTTGGCGATATCATGAGAGATGAAGTCTCTGATATTTTCTGGCGATTCAATGCCATTGTGCTGTGAGTGAAATCTCTCAGTTTGTATGTGAGACAGAGAGTCGATAAAACTTTTAACTTGCGCGCTGTTGTTTGCAGAGCCAGCGCCAGAAGAGTCGTTTCCAGAATGGCTGGGCTGTCTCGGGCTACAAAAGTCTCCATCAACCTTTTCGCCTCGGCGTTGCGCCAATAGTTCATACAATACATTTATAAGGTCTTCATCTTCACCGGAAAGCTGTTCTGAAGAGTCGCCCTTTGTTGTTGGTAGTTTTTTATCTGCTTCTGGCAGCGCTTTGGCTTGCTCTTCTTTTTTCTTTTTGCTTTTTAGGTCGGGTAAAACTTCGTTTTTAACAAGCAAATCATTTATCTTGATGTAAAGTTCTTGGAATTCCTTTGCCATAACTTTATCAAATTGCTTTGAAATAACTAGTTGCGACTGCTCGTCAACTTCAAAATTACTACAAGCAGTAAAGAACAGGTTGGTGAGGTTTTTCGGGCTTAACGGGTTTGAGTCTTCATCAATATATTTATTCGGGAAAAGCTCCCCAAATCTGGCCTCCATGGCAGCAATGTCTTTTGAAGAACGCAGATTTATCTTGGAAATAATGTTTTCAATAGCCAGGGTCTGTTCAAGCTGATCGTGCTCTAGCAGGGAAAGATCATCTTCTAATTCAACATCCCCGGGGGGTGAATTGCTATTTTCTTCTTTTTGGGCAAGGAAATTTTGGTTAGCTTGAGTGATTAGCTTGCAATATTTATTAATCGCTTCCTTTTTCTTGGCTCGGACATCACGCATAGATGAAAAATAATTTTGATGATCTGTGGATGTTGACGCCTTTTCGGCAAGAGTAAACAGGGTGTCGTCAATGGAGTTAAATACCTGATTGATTGAGACGCTGATTTTATCAATTACCAGCTTATGAATAACCTTGAATATAGAGAAGGATTTGCTTGCCTTGTTCGCTTGAGGTCTGGCCTTATCTATATATACGACTTTCTGTTCAGTTGACATCTTTACTATCCATAGCAAGCTTGTTGAGCTCGCTAATAGTTTACCCTATACGTAAATTTCTGTGTGCATTTTTGCACTTATGTGTATATAGCAATATAGAATATTTGTTGGGGAACACGCAGTGAAAAAAATCACATATGTATGTTATGGTCATTTTTCCCGACGAACTGTAGGCTTTAAAAATGAAACAGGTGATAATTACATAAAAAAACACTATAATTCGCCTCATTTATAACCTTGTTCTGAAGGAAAAGATGATGACCGCAATTGAAAACCTACTTGGATCCGAAGCTGAGAGCCTGCTTAGCCATACCTGTACTGGAATTACCAAAGACTCACTGTATCTTCCTGGTAAAAATTATATTGATGATGTATTCGCACAAAATGACAGAAAGCCAGTTGTTTTAAGAAACCTGCAAGACATGTTTGATACCGGAAGATTGGGGGGGACCGGATATCTTTCTATCCTGCCTGTAGATCAGGGTATCGAACACTCTGCCGGTGCCTCTTTTGCGCCAAACCCAATCTATTTTGATCCGGCAAATATCATCGAACTCGCTATTGAAGGTGGGTGTAATGCCGTATGCTCAACTCTTGGTGCAATGAGCTCTGTTGCCAGAAAATACGCGCACAAGATTCCGTTTATCCTAAAGATTAATCACAATGAGATCCTGACCTATCCTGAAAGGTACGACCAAACTATGTTTGCGTCTGTACAGCAGGCGTTTGACATGGGGGCCACCGCAGTTGGTGCAACAATCTACTTTGGTAGCGAAGATTGCCGTCGCCAGATCCAGGAAGTTAGCGATGCATTCGCCTATGCTCATGAACTTGGTTTGGTAACAATCCTTTGGGCGTATCTGCGTAACCCTGCATTCAAGAAGGATGGCACTGATTATCATGTTTCTGCCGACCTTACTGGGCAGGCGAACCATCTCGCAGCAACTATCAATGCTGACATCGTTAAGCAGAAGCAACCAGAAAATAATGGTGGTTACAACGCAGTAAAATTTGGTAAGACCCATGCCAAAGTATACAGCGAACTGACTACAGACCACCCAATTGACCTGACAAGATATCAGGTAGCAAATTGCTACATGGGCAGAGCCGGGCTTATCAACTCTGGAGGTGGATCTGGAGAGAACGATCTTGAGCAGGCGGTAAGAACAGCTGTAATTAACAAAAGAGCTGGAGGAATGGGACTTATTTCAGGTCGTAAGGCATTCCAAAGACCGATGAAAGAGGGTGTAGAGATCCTTAACGCGATTCAGGATGTTTATCTTTCTGACGATATTACTATCGCGTAATTTTCTTTCTGGATGACCCCTAACCCTCCATCATTGGAAGGGAGCTAAAAAGGGGAGCCAAGTTTTCCAGAAAAAGCTAACCACCAACGCTATAGGATTTGCGTATTCTTAAAGCGGTTGGTGGTTTTTTTATTCATGATCTATAATTAAATTCATATATGTGCGCTAGCTCTTTGTAAAATATTATGATTTCTAATATGTTTATATAATAATAAAAAAATAACAGGACACAAAATGAGGTTTTCCTTGAGATTATTTGCCCCGTTTCTAATAGCAACAGTAATTATCTGTAGTATAAAGCCTGTAGTTGCTGAGGTTGGTAGACCAGCATCTGCGCGAAGTGTGCCTGAATTTATTGCTCATAAACGCAAAAAAGTTGCTGAACGCCAGGAGCAGGAGCAAGCGCAGGAAAAGCAGCAGGCAGCCAGTGATAAAACACCGGTTAAAACGACGCCGAAGCCTGTAAAAAAACCAAAACAGATTAATAAAACTAAACCGGTTAAAAAGGTAATTGCAAATAAGAATACCTCTAAGAAGATAGCCAACAAGAAAAAGTCTTCAAAAAAGGTTGCTAGAAAAAGCGCATTTAAACCCAAGGTTTATATTGATAAGGTTCGTTATTCACCTGGCGAGAAAATAATGGTTTCATTCAAAGCATCAAAGGGCTATGGGGAAAATGCCTGGATTGGGGTAGTGCCATCAGGTGTAAGTCATGGCAGCGCTGAAGAAAATGATTTGAATGCAGTCAGCTACCAGTACATGGATAAGCAGACTAAAGGCAAAATGACATTTCAGGCCCCAATTAAGTATGGTACCTATGATATCAGAATGCATGATGATGAATTTGGTAAAGAGGTGGCTTTTGTTACTTTTGAGGTGAAAGAATCAACCGGAACGCTTGCTCTGAATAAGAAAAAATATAAAACCGGGGAAGCAATCAAAGTTAAATTTACTGCGCCATCATGGTTTTCTAAAGATGCATGGATTGGTCTAATGCGTTCAACGGTGCCGCATAATAATGTAAAACTAAGCGAAAAACATGATTTGGAAAAGTATACAATTGATAATAGGATTAATGGGGTAATGGTTTTTACTGTCTATCTGTATTCAGGCGAATATGATATAAGGATGTTTGACAGCAAAGATGGAAGTGAAATAACTTTTGTGACTTTTGTTGTTGAATAGTTGACTAGAAGTAATTATTGGCTAGAAAATTTTGTTAAATAGGAAGAGCTCCAATTAAGTTAATATTGGGGTAAGTTATTATTGGGGAAATCCATGAAAATTAGTGCATCTTTGGTGCTTGTTTTATTTTTGCTTGCCTCTTGTGGGGAAAAATCGCTTACCGATACCGACTACATTCGTAATGCTAAAGAGCTTCAGCAGCAAAACAAGCTCGAAGCCAGTGTGATTCAGCTTAAAAATGCAATTAAGATAAACCCTGAAAATTCAGAAGCCAGGTGGTTGCTTGGTGGAATCTATAGTGATTTAGCTAAATGGGAAAGTTCTGAAAAAGAGTTAAAAGCGGCATTAGATCTGGGGGTAAGTGAGGTTGCTATATTACCCACTCTGGCGCAGGTTTTGCTTCATCAGGGTAAATACCAGCAAATAATTGATCAGATAAAGATAGCGGATGATTTTAGTAAGGATGATGTATTAAAACTATATTCCATAAAAACAGAAGCCTATCTCGGTATTAATCAAGAACAGCTAGCTCAGGAAAACCTCAAGAACGCTTTAGAGATTGATGCGCAAAATTATCATGCACGTTTGGCCCAAGTCAGTTTATATCTTTATAAGAAAAAATATCCCGAAGCTCTTCAGTTGTTAGAAATGATTGTGACTGATAAGCCTGATTATTATCGGGCGTGGCTGCAAAAAGGTATTTTGGAGGGGAAGCTCGCTAAGGTTAAAGATGCTGAACAGTCTTTGGCATTGGTAATAGAAAAAAGTGAAAACCTGGCGTTAACAGCTTATCTTTATCGCTCATTATTACTTGTGAAGCAGGGAGAATATGAAAAGGCGAAAGCCGATCTTGAGGTGATTGGAAAAATGTCTCCTAAACATCCAAGATATCTCTTTGCCAAAGGGTTGCTTGCTTTGAGGATGCAGAAATTTTCAGAAGCCAGGGAAAATCTGGAAAATGCCCTTAAACATGCTCCTGATTCACTTGAAATATTGCTGTTTTTAGGTGGAGTTTATTCTGAACTGGATAACCTTGAATTGGCAGAAAAAAATCTAAACAGGGTCGTTGTAAAAAACCCTGAGAATGTCTATGCAAGAAAGCTGCTTGCCAAAGTTTTAATTAAGGCAAATAAACTTGCCAGGGCCAAAGCTATTATTAGCCCGGTTCTGGAAAAAATGCCTGAAGACCCATCTGTTGCTCTGATGTATGGAAAGATAATGATGGGGCTTGGCGAAACGGATAAAGCGCTTCCGCCTTTGCAAAAGGCATTTATGCTGCAGTGGGATGATAAGGGGAACTCGAACTACGTTGGTGCTGTATCAGAACAAGCCACACTGGAATCGATGATTGGCCAATACCCTGAAGATATTCAATCGCAGATATTGCTAATACTTGCCTACCAAAAAACACACAAGGTTCAAAAGGCGCTAGAAGAGTCTGATAAATTTATCAAGATGTATCCAAGCAGTGCACTTCCGCACACCCTAAAGGGAATGGCGTTTGCGATTATGAAAGACCATATAAGTGGGGAGCTTGAATTTAAAACAGCGCTTGCGAGAAACCCAGCAGATCCACTGGCTTCATTGCATTATGGAAAATTGCTTATAAGCAAGGGGGATGCGGAAAATGCAGAAAAAGTATTTGCTGAGTGTCTGGCTAAATATAAAGATCATCCGTTGATTTTGCCGCAAATTGCAAATGTAGCAGCAAAGTCAGGTAGGTTAGACCAGGCATATGATTATCTTAAAAAATGGGTAAACAAAAGCCCCGATTCTCTTGAGGCGCGTTTGGCATTGGTTAATTTTTTGCTACAAAGCAGAAAGCCATTTAAGGCTTTGGAAACGCTCCGCCAGCCGCCACAGCTTAATCTTGATAACGTTTTTTCCCTAAAATTTCTTGGGGATATTTATATGGCAATAAATGCTCCTTCGAGTGCCATATCATCATATGGAAAAATTGTTGGAGCCCAGCCAGATTCGCCAATTGGTTACTACCTGTTGGCCAAAGCTTATGAGCGCTATGGTGATAGTAAAAGTGCAAAATCAAACTTAATAAAGGCCCGGGAAGTCAGCTCTAGCCATTTGCCTTCAAATATATCCCTTGCTCAACTGTACATGACGGAAGGCAAAATTGAAAAGGCCAAAGATATAATTGATTACCTGAATGCAGTAAATACCAAATTAGGTGAAAAAAATGCAGACGTTCTCATATTGATAGGAAGATATAATCTCGTAAAAGGAAATAGTGAATTTGCGATAGAAAAATATCATGAGGCTCTGGAATTAAGCAAATCACCCAAGGCTGCAGTTCAGCTGGCAAAGGCATATTTTACAATTGACAAGGTAGATGAAGGGATAAATGTGCTCAGTGAGTGGGTGGCTGCCAAGCCGAATGATATTCATGTGCGATATATTCTTGCTGATACTTTGACGCAAACTGGTGAGTTGGAAAGGGCAAAGCAGGAGTACCAAAAAATACTTCAGTATGAGCCGGCTTATGTTCTTGCTTTGAATAATCTGGCTTTCTTGGAGATAGATAATAGTCCAAAGAGAGCACTTGAATATGCCAAAAAGGCGCATTTGCTTGCACCTGAGCAGCCTGAAATAACAGATACATATGGTTTTATATTACTAAAGAATGGGCAAAAGGAACTAGCCCTAGAAAGTTTAAAAAATGCTCATGAGAAAAGGCCCGATAATATCGAGATAGCACTTCATTATTCTCATGCTCTTGTTGAGAATAAAAAAACTGTAGAAGCTGAACGAATTCTTAAGCTGATGCTTGATAAACAAAGCGAAGCGAAAGAAATAAGTGGTCAGCAGAAAACAGTCAAAGAAATTCAAAGGTTGCTGAAGCAAGTTCAAGCAGGAGAAAAGTGACACAATCATTTGTCAGTTTTTTTTACATTGCCGGATTTTGTGATTTGCTGTTGTTGTTTATGGTTTTGAATTTAAAGAATAAAAAAACTTTGGCACAGTAGTTGTATGTTAATGAGTAAGTTTGATATAGCGCAACATCACAGTGGCTATATCTTTAGTTCAGATGATGTTGTATTTACTATTTTTTAGGAAAAAGATATGAAAGCACTAATTAAATCAGTTATAGCAAGTGGCCTGTTGGCACTATCTGGTGTTGCTTCAGCTACTATTATTCAAGGGGATGCGCTACAAGGCGTATTAAATGATATTACAGTTGATGGTGACTCATCAGTAAATGTTCATACCGACCAGATGACTAACGACCAGGTTTGGTCATTAACTGCAACTGGAGGTGCGGTTGCTACTCTTGTAATTGAGCTTGCCGGATATGCAAATATCAATTCTTTCGGTGTATATGATTACAGAGATCCACTGAATGCTGTAGAGCTTTTTTCAGGTGCTCATGGTGCTGGTGACCAGGCTCTGCTAACTATCAAGGCAGATGGTAGTGTATTGGTTAACTTCCAGGATACAGGTGTTAACTTCTATGAAGATAAGTTTGGTTTCTACCTATATTCAGGAGCTGGGGAAGTATTCTTCTCGGACTCTGATCTTAATGATACTAATGAAGCAGGTGAAGGTGATGACCACATGGTTGCTTACCAGGGTAAAGGCGATAAGGTTCAGCTTCCTGGGTATGCTCCTGGTAGTTGGACAGCTGACGAGTACATCCTTGCTTGGGAAGACACTCCACTAGATACAGCAGATAAAGATTACACAGATTTCGTAGTAATGGTTGAGTCTGTAGAGCCTGTTCCAGAGCCTGCAATTCTTGCAATGCTTGGACTAGGTCTGGCTGCGTTTGGTTTTGTGAGCAGAAAAAGAAAATAAATTTTATTGCCCCAACTGTTTAATAGGTTGGCGTAATAAAACTGAAATGAATAAAAAAAGGCTGCAATTGCAGCCTTTTTTTATTGCGATAATTGTTGATCTAAATTATTCTAATACATGAAAATTATGGTCGAATAATAGTCAATGCATATCTTTATGTGAAACCAGTTACAGCATTATTCATTTAGCTTGGTTCTATCTACGATCTGAATGAGTAAAGGACACGGAGTGTAGGGGGGCTTTTTTTGTGGAAATTCTCTTTCGTGGGGGCGCCATTCAATTGAACTTCTCCTTTTCAAATTAATTAGGTGATAATTATGAAATTTTCTTTTTTTAAAACGGCAGCCTGCTTGCTGGCTATACTTTTAGTAAGTGGCTGTGCTACGTATCCAGAAGCTCCATCATCTATTGGCAAAAACGGTAAATCCATTGAATATCTGATTGGTCCTGGAGATAGGATACAGATCTTTGTATGGAGAAACTCTGATTTAACAGTAGAAATTCCGGTAAGGCCGGATGGTAAGATTAACACCCCATTGATTGAAGATCTGGTGGCTGCAGGCAAAACTCCATCTGCTTTGGCAAGAGAAGTTGAAAAGCTATTGAAGAAATATATTCGTAATCCGCAAGTAACTGTAATTGTTAAAATGTTTGCAGGTGACTATGGTCAGCTTGTCAGAGTTATTGGTGAAGCAGGAAATCCAATGGCAATTCCATACCGTTCAGGAATGACGGTATTGGATGTTATGATTCAGGTAGGTGGCTTAACTGTAAATGCCTCTGGAAATAAAGCATCAATAATTAGAAACGAGAAGGGTATGTCTAAACAATACAGAGTGCGCCTGGACGATTTAATTAAAGATGGAGATATTTCTGCTAATGTTCCTGTAATGCCAGGCGATACTTTAATTATCCCAGAAGCCTGGTTCTAGTACGGGATCATATTTAGTAATGCTTGAATTTATTGAAAAGTTTATAATTTATCTGCGCAGTGTATGGCGATACCGGTGGCTTATGTTGATGGTTGCCTGGTTTGTTGGAGTGCTAGGATGGGGGGCTGTTGTCAGGTTGCCAAACCAGTATGAAGCAACAGCAACGGTACATGCTGATACAGAATCAATTTTAAAACCATTGCTTGGTAAATTGGTTGTCACAACTAATTTATCTGAGCGCGTTCGCCAGATTAAAATGCGCCTTTTCACAAGACCAAAACTTAAACAGATTGCCAGAATGGCAGATTTAGATATAGAGGTATCGTCTGAGGCAGAAGAGGAAAATCTATTAGCTAGTCTTGAAAAAAAGATTAAAATCAGCCGTTTTAAGCAAAAAGATCTTTACAAGATAGTTTATGTTCATGAGAATCCTGCGATTGCGAAAAAAGTAGTAAGCTCAATACTAACGGTATTTATTGAAAGTACTTTGGGGGCAAACAGAAAAGATACCGATGTTGCTCAAACCTTTTTGGATCAGCAAATTGAAGAGTACAAAGAAAAGCTGGAAGAAGCTGAAACAAGGTTAAAGAATTTTAAACGTGATCATGTTGGTCAGATGCCGGGTGATCATGGTGGTTATTATGCTCGAATGAATCGTGCTATTGATGAATTGGAAAAGCATAAACTAGTTAATAAAGAGCTTATAAACAAGAAGCAGCGCCTGGAAAAATTGAAAGAAGAACAAAAACAAGAAGCAATTGAGAGTGCAAAGAATGTTGCGCAAAAAATCGATAACGAATTGCAGCAAGGTCAGGTGCATGAACTGGATGCAGAGATAGAAGAATATAAATCTACACTTAGAGCTCTTAAGTTACAGTTTACTGATGAACACCCGGATGTCATTCAGGCAAAATCGATGTTGCAGGAGCTTGAAGAGAAGAAAAAGGCAGATATTGCCAAAATCAAGCAGGAAAAGGTGGAGTTAATAACCGAAAATCCACTTGAAGCGCTTAAATTGAACCCAATTTATCAAGATTTGCTGATTTCTCTTGGCCAGACAGAGGCAAATCTGGCGGTATCGAAGGCAAGGCTTGCTGAATATCAGATTCGTGTTGATAAACTAAGGGCAAAAATTGATGTACTGCCGGCAGTGGAGGCGGAGCTTAAAAGCCTAAATCGTGATTATATGATTCACAAAAAGAACTATGAGGCTCTTGTTGATAGAAAGGAGTCAGCGCTTATTTCACAGAATGTTGAGCAAAGAACTGATAATGTAAATTTTGATGTGATCGATCCCCCATTCGTTAGTAGTAAACCATCTGGACCCCCACGTGTATTGTACTCTGTTGTAGTCATGGTTTTTTCAATTGCTTGTGGAATCTTTTTTGCTTTCTTTATGGGGCAGATAAAACCAGTTATCGATAGTCATAAATCATTAGAGAAGGTGGCAGGAAGACCAGTGCTCGGAGCTGTTTCACTTATTGTTGATGCAAAAAGGAAGGTTAGAAGAAGGCTCGAAGTTATTAGTTTTTCAATAGGGTTTATTTGTTATTTTGGGTTTTTTATTTTGGTTGTCGGTATTCATTATGCCGGGATTGACCTGGTTGCAAAAATCAGCCAGATGGTAGGGTGATATGAGCACTATTGAAGATGCAATAAAAAAACATAATAAAGGCAACTTGGAAGTAGGTGATGAGAAGGTAAACAGTGATGAGCTTGATCAAGCTGCTGAACTACAAAGAATAGCCAGCGAATATGAAGATGAATTGAACCCGGAAGAGTTTTGGCATGGAGGTTCAGTGCAGGCCACAAAAACTGATACATCACCTGGCAAAATTGAACAAAATAATGAAAAAGAAGCTTCAGAAAGTGAGTCAGCGTCCAGTGTGGGGGGAGCAACAGATAAGAATATTGGTCCAGGGTTACATAAAATCGACTTTAGACATTTGCAGCGCAATCATATTATCACGCCAGATGATAATGAAAGCTGCCTTATTGAGGAGTTTCGAGCGATTAAAAGACCTTTGCTAAATAATGCGTTTGGACAAGTATCGCAGGAAGTTAAGAATTCAAATATCATTATGGTTACTAGTGCTATGCCTGGTGAAGGTAAGACATTTACTTCCTTAAATTTGGCAATGAGCATGGCAACAGAGATGGATACAACTGTACTGTTGGTGGATGCAGATATACCCAGACCATCAATTTCAGAGTTTTTAGGATTAGATCAGAACCTACCGGGGCTAATTGATATTTTATTAGATGACCAGGTTGATATGTCTAATGTTTTAGTTAAGACAAACATAGACAACCTTGTAGTATTACCAGCAGGAAGAGGTCACTCTAATGCGACAGAGATAATGGCTAGTAGCTCAATGTCTACACTGATGACCGAAATATCTCAGCGCTATAATGATCGTGTAATTATTCTAGATTCTCCGCCATTACTAATTACTAGTGAAGCCAAAGTATTGGCAGAAAAGGTAGGCCAGGTAGTGATGGTGGTTGAATCTGATTTAACATCGCAAGAACATGTAAAGCAGGCTGTTGAGATGCTAGACGATAATGATATTGTTAATTTGGTACTGAATAAGTCCAGATCAAAATCGTCGCAACCCTATTATGGTTCTTATAGCAGATACAAAGATTATTGAGGAATAAAGTGGTTTCTATATATAAATGGGCAACGACATTTTTTTTCTCTACCGTAATTTTTACCTGCCCGGTAAAAGCTATAGCATCCAAGATCGATCTTGAAGCCGGTGTTTATTCTGAACTTATCTGGACTGACAATGCTGATATAGCTTCAGTAAAGCGAGATTCAGACATATACACTTCTATAAACCCATATGTTAGAGCCAAACGTGATGGTAAAAGGATTAAGGCAAATATTGACTATCAAGCAAAGGTTATTGCATATAATAAACACACTGGTCGCAATGATTTAAACCACTTATTGCGTGGAAACTTGGATGCTGAACTACTTAAGGAACGCTTATTCACAAATATATATGTTGCAGTTGATCGCGAAGTAGTTGATCCAGATAACGCAATATCCTTTGATGATCTGCTTTACGGAGATAATACAACAGATAAGTATACAGCCAGGGTCAGCCCTGGAGGTGTAATACCAATATTTAAAGATATTGGACTAGATTTTTCATCATCTCATGGCAAGATTCTATATGACTATGGACTGGCTGATGTTGACGAGCATAAGGCGAATGCGTCTTTGGGTACTGCCTCAAGATCATCCGGAGTGAATTGGGGGGTTAATGCAGGCAAACAGTATGTTCAAACTGAGAATAATAATCCTTCAGAGTATGAACAAATAGATTTTTCAGCTTCAGTTCCTGTTTTTAATAGAACTTTACTAAGTGTCAAGTATGGTGAAAAGAGGGAAGTGCTTAGCTCGACTGCAGATAGAAGCTGGCAAAAAGGGAAAGTCTGGAGCTGTAATTTAGGATACGCACTCTCATCTAAGACTAAACTTGAATTCGGGGGAGGTGAAGACCTTTATAACGACCAGTTGTTATTTTCATTAACCCATGCAGCTGTTAGGTCGCATGTTAAAGTGAACTATATTCAAAGCGAGATTACTCTAATAACACAAGAAATTAATGAAGATATGGATAGAGTTAGGGCTCAGAAATTTGGTAGAGCAATTGATGCTGTTTATGTGCAAAAAAAGGGGGATATTAGTTGGAGATTGATTGGATCAAAAAATATTATTGATTTATATCTAGCGCATGAAGAACGATATTATAGAAATATTGATGAAAATGAAAATATGATTAGAGCCCGATTAATGTGGGAACATAAAGTATCTGGTCGTTCGAATCTTAGAGCTGCGGTAAACTGGTGGCGTTTAGGAGATGATCAGCAAGATAGGTTAGATGATATGGCCTTTTATTCTCTGAGGTATAATATTAATTTTGATAGTAAATCAAACTGGTATGCTGGTGTGGATGCGGGTATTAGAGATGGGGTTCAGTCTGCTCTAGAATATAAAGAGTTTAAATTTAGGATTGGGGCTGAGTTAAGATACTAATCTTGAACTTGTTATTAATTTAGCGGGAAAAAAGCATGTATGAAGAATTCTATGGACTAAAAGGCAACCCGTTTCAATTAACGCCAAATATGGATCTTTTTTTTGGCAGTAAGGTTCATAAGCAAGGGTTTGCATATCTGCAGTATGGCCTTAAGCAGGCCGAAGGATTTATTGTAATTACTGGCGATATCGGCACAGGTAAAACTACCTTGGTTGAAAGGCTTTTTTCTGTTCTGGAATTTGGACCGGTTGTTGCCTCCAGAATTGTTACTACACAGCTGGAAGGTGATGATATTCCTTTTATGGTTTGTTCTGCTCTCAAGCTTGATACTAAAGGGATGACAAAACCGCAGGTAATTGGCAAGCTGGAAGATTATCTCTTTTCTGTTGGTAAGGAAGGCAAGCGCGTACTTTTAGTAATTGATGAGGCACAAAATCTTTCCTTGCACGGATTGGAAGAGCTTAGAATGCTGTCAAACCTGAGTTATATGGGTAAACCTGTCTTACAATGTTTTTTGCTCGGTCAGCTTGAATTGCAGCAGTTACTTGGTCATGAGTCGATGGAACAGTTTCGTCAGAGAATCATTGCTTCGTCTCACCTTGAACCATTATCTGCGGAAGAAACCAGGGATTATATACTTTATCGCTTGATTAAATCAGGTTGGAAAAGCAGACCGGAATTTCAGGAAGATGTCTTTGAACTAATTCATCAAAGCACAGGAGGTATCCCGCGCAGAATTAATCGTTTATGTAACAGGTTGCTGTTACTTGGTTCTATAGAAGAGCTGAATAGCTTTGACAAAACAGTAACGCTTAGGGTTATCAAAGAACTGGAAAGTGAGATGATAACACCTGATAATGATCCTAAAGATGACCAGAAAGGTGTTTCAGAAGAATTTTTTGACGAGATAACTTCTGACACAGCAATTGGAAGTTCCGAGCAAGAAAAGCCCGCACCCAAGGAAAGTTATGATGAATACCGGGCAATAACAGCCGCTGCTTTGGAAAGAGCTGAAGAGAAGATAGATACTCTTGAGAATCGCATTGATAAACTTGAGATGAAGATAGAGTATCTGCACGAGATTCTATTTGGAAATTTGCGCAAGCAATTTGATGGCAAAGAGTAATTTTGTAATAAAGATAAAATACATTGTGTAATGATTTTTTATCCGGAATTAGAGGAAACCAAAGTGAGTAGTAATAAAAAAATAATGTGTGTGGTGGGTGCAAGACCAAATTTCATGAAGATTGCCCCGCTAATGACCCAGTTTAACAAACAGGAATGTGGAATCGAAGCAGTTCTTGTTCACACTGGCCAACATTATGATGAAGCGATGAAAAAGTCATTTTTCGATCAGCTGGGTATCCCAGAGCCGAACGTTGACCTTGGTGTAGGGTCTGGATCACACGCTGTGCAAACCGCCGACATAATGAAACGATTTGAGCCTGAGGTTGATAAGCACAACCCTGCAGCAGTACTGGTTGTTGGTGATGTTAACTCGACTATTGCTTGTGGATTGGTTGCAGCCAAAAAGAATATTCCGGTTATTCATGTTGAAGCTGGACTACGTAGTGGCGATCGCACCATGCCGGAAGAGGTAAACCGGATTTTGACGGATCAAATATCAGACTTGTTGTATACAACTGAGCGTGAGGCTGAGGATAATCTTGCTCGTGAAGGTATTTCTGGCGACAAGATTGAGTTTGTTGGAAATGTAATGATTGATACTCTGCGCAATAATCTTGCTAATGCTACTGCAGCAAGAGAAATTTTTGCCAAGAATGGTGGCGGGGAAAAGTTCACCGGTCAAAGCGGTAGCTATGCAATTCTTACCATGCACAGACCTGCAAATGTTGATAATGAGGATGTATTGCGCAGCTTACTGGAAACTATGATCGAAGTGAGCAAGACAATTCCGATTGTGTTTCCGGTGCATCCGCGTACAGCCTCTAAGATAGAACTGTTTAAGCTAGAATCTATGCTTGATAATGACGCAATCTTGAGGATTCCACCTGCAGGATATTTGGAAATGCTTGGGTTAATGAAGGATGCCAAAGTAGTGCTGACAGACTCCGGTGGAATTCAAGAAGAGACAACAGCTCTTGGTATACCATGCATTACACTGCGTGAATCTACCGAGCGACCAATTACTGCTACAGACGGTACCAACACTATTGTTGGCTCTGATCACGATTTGATTATGAATACCTTTAAGGCAGTTATGGAAGGCAGAGGCAAGGCCGGACGTATTCCTGAATATTGGGATGGAAAGACTGCAGAGAGAATTGCTGAGCACCTTGATAAATGGCTTGAAACACTTTAGGTAGCGTTTATCAAATTATTATGTAAGGGCAGGCACAATGTGTCTGCCTTTTTTTGTTTCAATATGTACTTTGGATAAAGGTTTATAACAGCTATAATAAGCACCAACTAAAGCTGCATTCAGCATTTATTACAAAACAAAGAGGCAGGAAATTGAAAAACGCCTTATCAGTGGACATAGAAGACTATTTTCAGGTGTCAGCATTTGAAAATGTCATCGACCGTAGCGATTGGGAATCACTGCCGTGTCGTGTCGAGCAAAATACCGACAAGGTGATGCAGATATTTGCAGATCACGATGCCAAAGGTACATTTTTTATCCTTGGCTGGGTCGCAGAACGTTACCCTCAATTAATTAAACGAATTGCAGAGCAAGGTCATGAGATTGCAAGTCATGGCTGGGATCATATTCGTGTAATTAATATGAGCAAGGAAGAATTTCGCACTGATGTCACCAAAACAAAAAGTCTGTTGGAAGACATTTCCGGTACTCATGTGAAAGGTTACAGAGCCCCAAGTTATTCCATTGGTTCGGCAAATTTATGGGCGTTGGAGATTCTGCAGGAGACTGGGCATAAATACAGCTCAAGCATCTATCCGATTCAACACGACCTATACGGTATGCCACATGCCCCGCGTTTTGCATTTTATCCGAATGATTTAGAAATTATAGAAGTTCCGGTTACCACAACCAAAGTTTTAGGTAAAAATTTCCCGTGTGGTGGAGGTGGTTATTTCCGCTTGCTGCCCTATCTGTGGTCGAAACGGGCAATAAACAAAGTGAATATGGTTGATGGTGAAGCAGCAATTTTTTACTTTCATCCGTGGGAGATAGATCCACAACAGCCGCGGCAGAGTAACACTACCCTAAAAACCAGGGTTAGGCACTACACTAATCTTGCTAAGATGGAACAAAGACTGCGCCGGCTATTGCTGGATTTTAGCTGGGATAGAATGGACAATATCTTCCTGCAAGATCAAGAGCTACCCCGAATTCAGATAAGCTAGCATTTATTGTAAATATTCAATAAGCCATTTAAACAGAGAAGAGCATGAACGACGCAATTGAGATAAAACTTCTAAGCCAGGATAAATATCAGGATTGGAATGACTATGTAACTGCAAAAGAAGATGGGACCTTTTTTCATCTGGCGCAGTGGCAACAGGTTATAGAAAAGGCGTTTGGGCATAAAACTTATATGTACTATGCCTGTTCCGGGGGCGCTTCAGGCGAAAGAATAGTTGGAGTGCTTCCGCTGGCTCATGTAAAAAGTATGCTATTTGGCAATAACCTGGTGAGTATGCCGTTTACTGTTTATGGCGGGGCTTTGGCAGATTCTGACGAGATCAGAAAAAAACTGGAGCAGCAGGCATGTGAGTTGGCCAGGCAGTTAAATGTGGATAGTTTGGAGCTGCGTGAAAGGAAGATTAATAATCCTGACTGGCCGACAAAAGAGCTGTATGTAACCTTTAGAAAAGAGATAAGCGCAGATGATGAAGAGAACATGAAGGCGATTCCGCGCAAGCAGCGTGCCATGGTGCGTAAGGGGATCAAGGCAGAGCTTGTAAGTGAAGTGGACGAAAATATTGATCGTTTTTTCGATGCATATTCACACAGCGTTTGGCGCCTTGGCACCCCGGTATTTTCCAAAAAATACTTCCAAATCCTCAAAGATACTTTTAAAGAGCAGTGTGATATTGTCACTATCACCAAGGACGATGAGGTGGTCGCAAGTGTAATGAACTTTTATTTTCGTGATGAGGTGCTGCCCTATTACGGTGGTGGAAAAGATTCAGCCCGTGGCCTGGCTGGTAATGACTTTATGTACTGGGAGGTTATGCGCAGAGCCGTAAAAAAAGGATGCAAGATTTTTGACTTTGGTCGTAGTAAGGAAGGCACAGGGGCTTATAGCTTTAAGAAAAACTGGGGGTTTACTCCAGAGCCTCTGCCATACCAGTATTATCTGGTAAAGGCTGATAAGATGCCTGAGATCAATCCAAACAACCCTAAGTACAAATTCTTTATCGATACCTGGAAGAAGATGCCGCTTGGGGTATCCCGGTTTATTGGGCCTATGATATCCAAAAACTTGGGCTAAAAAATGAAAGAACTACTATTTATCGTACACCGTATCCCATATCCTCCAAATAAAGGCGATAAGATTCGCTCTTATCACCTTCTCAATGAGCTGCGCAAAGATTACAAGATCCATCTGGCAACCTTTATAGACGATAAAGAGGATCTGCAATATCAGGAGCATGTTGCATCTCTGTGTGAATCGATGTGTGCAGTGCAAATTGATCCTTTCACAAGTAAGATACGCTCACTAAAAGGGTTACTAACCTCTGAGGCACTTTCGATTCCATATTATGAAAATCAGCAGATTTCATCCTATGTTGAAGGCGTAATTGCCAAAGGGGTGGATAAAGTTCTGGTATTTTCATCAACAATGGCTCAGTTTGTTATCTCAACCAGATTTGATCTTAAGATGGTAGTTGATTTTGTTGATATTGATTCGGATAAATGGCGCCAATACAGCCAAAGTAAAAGGTGGCCTGCCAGCTGGATATATAATCGTGAATACAAAAAACTATTTGATTGGGAGCATAGGGTAGCTGATAGAGCGGATTACAGCCTTTTTGTTTCAGATACAGAAAGTCAAATGTTTAAGCAGCTATTGCCGTCGGTTGCTGAAAAAGTTCATACCTTTGATAATGCTGTTGACTATGAGTTTTTTACTGCAAGTACAGATATAGAAACTCCATATTCTGATGATACACCTAGAGTAGTATTTACCGGTGCGATGGATTATTGGGCTAATGTAGACGCAGTAAAGTGGTTTGCTGAAGAGGTTCTGCCACTGGTACAGCAAAAGATACCCGTTACTCAGTTTTATATAGTAGGCTCCAAACCAACGGCTAAAGTATCAGCGCTGCAAAATATTTATGGGGTTACAGTAACCGGGCGCGTGGAAGATGTGCGTCCGTATATTCAATATGCAGACCTTTCAGTTGCCCCTATTCGTATAGCGCGTGGTGTGCAGAATAAGGTGCTGGAGGCTATGTCTATGGGTAATGCCGTGGTAGCAACCAGTCAGGCGATGGAAGGAATTAAGGAAGCGGGTTTATTTGATGATCTTACTATTGATGAGCCGCAAGTCTATGCTGATAAGGTAGTTGAGCTGCTTCAGAATAAGGACAGTGCTAACCGCTGGGGTGAAAAAGGACGCGATATGGTTATAAAGAACTATAGCTGGCAGGCTAATGTTGCCAGGGTAGTGGGGTTTTTGGAAGGTTAAGCGGTTGTCACAAGATAAAACAATGATAATCAACTGGAACAAAGACGCATGGGTCAGATCTTCTGCTGTGTTTCTGTCTATTCTGATCTTAATGGTTTTGCTGTTTCAGCAAACCATAGTAGATACAGCAATGATATGGTGGGACGCATCTGATACATACGTGCACGGGATGTTTGTTGTGCCTGCAGTTATCTGGATGACTTGGTTTCAACGCGAACAATACCTTGGTTTAACCCCGCAGCCAGGTTATATCGGCATCGCCGGGATAGCATTTTTTGCAATTCTATGGGTGATTTCCAGTGTTGCGGGAATTGCAGTTGGACAACAGTTATCGTTTTTTGCGATGCTTCCTATGTTGGTGATTTCCGTTTTTGGTGTGCAGATTTCTAAAACTATATGGTTTTCATTGCTGTTTTTGATTTTTGCTGTGCCAATGGGGGAATTTTTAATTCCGTACCTAATGAAGTTCACTGCTTGGTTCTCCGTAACAGCGTTGCAGATAACTGGTATTCCTGTCTATTGGGAGGGGTTGTCATTTGAAATCCCTTCCGGAAGTTTTGAAGTGGTAAAGGCGTGCAGCGGTATTCGTTATCTTATTGCCTCGGTCGCACTTGGTTATTTTTACGCGTTTCTAACATATAAAACTACATTTAGACGCCTGTGTTTTGTTTCTCTGGCTATTGCATTTCCAATCTTTGCCAATGGTCTGCGTGCGTACGGTATAGTAATGATTGCGCACCTTAGCTCAATGGAGCATGCAACTGGTTTTGATCACATTATCTATGGCTGGGTGTGGTTTGGTGTAGTAATGCTGTTAATGTTCTGGATTGGGACACTTTGGCGTGAAGATAGAGAGCCAAGATCGGAGTTACAGCTTAAACCGATTCAGCATGGTGAAAGGATATCTGTTGATATTAAGGTGATTAGTGCGGCAGTAATATCTGTATTATTGGCTCCTGCTGTTCTGTATCTTTTAACTAACGTAAAAGCGGTGCAGCCACCAAAAGATCTTAATCCGGTTAATGCCTTTAAAAGCGGAATTGCCTTTGTTGGTGAACCATGTTATCTGACTGGCGCGCAATATCCCCTTGCTGATATGATGGAAACCGGATGTTTCTATTTTGGTGATACCAAAATTGGCTACGCTAATGCTCAGTATTTTTCTCAGGATCAGAATAAAGAACTGATTAGTGTAACCAACAAACTTTATGATACAGAGAACTGGAAAAAGATTTCCGATAGAGGCGGGGTTTTAGATATTAAAACCAAGTCGGGGCCGATTTCAATCAAAATCACAGAGACTCTTTTAAAAGATAAAGGTGGTGAGATGTTGGTTTGGAGTTGGTATAAAGTTGGTGGGATCCGCTCTTCAGGCAAGATTACAACTAAGCTTAACCAGGTTAAGAGCATATTATTTAAGAGAAGGTCGGATGCGATAATCGAAATTCTGTCCGTTAGAATCAATGGTTCTACTAGTGAAGCCAGAAATGTAATAAGGTCTCTGGTTACAAAAATAGTACGTATTTCAGAACAAAAGATACCAGGTAAATAGAATGACAGGTAAAAGGCCGCTAATAGCTCATGTCATTTTTAGTTTGGATTTTGGAGGTCTGGAAAACGGCGTTGTAAATCTTTTGAACAACCTTCCACAGGGTAAATATCGTCATGTTGTTATCGCTCTTACTGAAGTAACAGACTTTAAAGATCGTATAAATAATCCTGATATCGAGTGTATAGCAATGCACAAGCAGCCTGGCAAAGACCTGAAGATATATATCAAACTATTCAGGTTATTTAAAAAGCTAAGGCCACAGATAGTGCATACCAGAAATCTTCCAGCTTTAGATGTTGCTGTTCCTGCCTGGCTGGCTGGTGTGCCACGAATAATTCATAGTGAACACGGTCGAGATACAATTGATATTGACGGTTCTAATAAGAAATACCAATTAATGCGCCGAATCTTATCTTCATTAATCGACAGATTTGCAGCACTTTCAATTGACCTTGAAAGTTGGTTGGTAAGAGATGTTGGAATCAAGGCATCTAAGGTTGTTCGCATTTGTAATGGAGTTGATACCCAAAGATTTTCAACTGTAACTGACACTCAGATATCAGGATACCCTCAATCATTTACCGATAAAGTTGTAATTGGTACTGTTGGTAGAATGGAAGAGGTGAAAGATACTTTGTTGCTGATTAGGGCCTTTGTAAGGTTATTAGACAAATATCCAGAACAACGCGACAAGATAAGTTTGGTCCTGGTTGGAACTGGTAGCCTGTATTGTGCAGCAGAAACTATGCTTAAAGAGAACGAAATTGAGAGCATGGTATGGATGCCTGGTGCCAGAAATGATATTCCTGAAATACTGAATAAACTTGATATATTCGTATTGCCATCGCTTGCGGAAGGGATATCCAATACGATATTGGAATCTATGTCTTCAGGGCTTCCGGTAATTGCTACCGATGTTGGTGGAAACTCCGAGCTGGTGGCTGATGGGGAGACAGGTTATCTTGTACCGCCTGCGGATTCTGAAGCAATGGCAGATGCAATCTATAAATATTTGCAAGATGATGAGTTGCGGCATCAGCATGGTAGGAGTGCAATTAAGCGCGTAGAAGCAAACTTCAGTTTTGCTGCTATGGTAGAGAAGTATGATGCTTTGTATTCAGACGTGTTGAGAGGTTAGTGTTAAGTGTGTGGAATTGTCGGAATATTTGCTACTAAGCCTGAAAATAAAATTGACATATCACTGCTGCAGGCAATGAACGATGTGCAGATTCACCGTGGCCCTGATGGTGAAGGTACATTTGTTGATGATACCGTTGGCCTAGGCCATCGACGTTTGTCGATTATTGATCTGGCTGGTGGTGCACAGCCTATGTATTCTGCCGATGACCAGGTCATAATTGTATACAACGGTGAGGTGTATAACTTTGCTCAGGTGCGCGAAGAATTAATTAGCCTTGGATACAAGTTCAATACACACTCAGACACCGAAGTTTTACTTAATGCTTGGCACGCCTGGAAAGAAGAATCAATTCAGCATTTTCGCGGCATGTTTGCCTTTGCTATCTGGGACAAACGCGATCAACAATTAACAGTGGTGCGCGATCGTTTAGGTATCAAACCCCTGTTTTATACCCTCTTGGAAGATGGTCGCATGCTTTTTGCGTCCGAGTTAAAATCAATAATGTTGGAGAAGGCAGCCTCGCGCGATATGGATGTTAAGGCAGTAGAAGATTACTTTGCCTTGGGCTACATTCCCGATCCAAAAACCATTTTTAAAGGGGTTCATAAACTGCCTCCGGGGCATTATCTTCAGATAAAAGCTGGTGATGTTGAGCCAAATATAATTCAGTATTGGGATGTACCATTTAAAGATACTGTTGAAAAAAACGAAACAGAGATCAAAGAAAAACTGATCGAGATTCTTAGCGAGGCTGTCGAAGGTCGCATGATTGCAGACGTACCGCTTGGAGCTTTTTTATCTGGCGGAGTTGATTCCAGTGGCGTAGTAGCTCTTATGTCCAAGTTGTCAGAGTCAAAACAGTCTGAATCCAAGCAGACAGACAAACCGGTTGAAACCTGTTCAATATCCTTCGGCAGCAAAAAGTTTAATGAATCTGAATATGCACAGATGATAGCTGACCGCTATAAAACCAATCATCACTCTGAGCAGGTAGATGCCGATGATTTTGATTTGATAGATGAGTTGGCTGCAATCTATGATGAGCCTTATGCAGATAGTTCTGCAATACCAACCTATCGCGTTTGCCAACTTGCTCGCAAGCATGTGACTGTATCGTTGTCAGGTGATGGTGCTGATGAATTGATGTCTGGTTATCGACGCCACCGTTTTGCCTATTACGAGAACAAAGTTCGTAGCAGAATGCCAGCATCTATTCGCAAACCGCTGTTTGGTTTTTTGGGTAAGGTGTATCCAAAATTCGATTGGTTACCGCAGGTTTTTCGTGCTAAGTCTACTTTTCAATCTTTAGCAATGGATGATGCAGAAGGCTACTTGCACGCGGTGTCTTTTGTGCCGGAAGCGTGGCGTGAAAAACTATTCTCCACTGATTTTAAACAGCAGCTTGATGGTTACAGCGTAAAGCAGTTTTTCAAACAGGAAATGGATAAATGCCCCAAGGCAGATTCGCTTTCGCGGATTCAGTATGTTGATTTAAAAACATATCTACCGGGAGATATTTTGACCAAGGTTGACCGTGCCAGTATGGCGCACAGCCTTGAGGTGCGTGTTCCTATTCTTGATCATAAATTTGTGGAATGGATTTCAGGTGTAAGTCCGGATCTGAAGGTTAAAGATAACGAAGGTAAATATATCTTTAAAAAGGCTTTGGAACCAATGGTTCCGGACGAAATTTTATACCGCCCGAAAATGGGGTTTTCTGTTCCGCTTGCAGAATGGTTTCGCGGACCATTAAAGCAAAGGTTGCGAGAGTCGTTACTGGGTGATGTTTTGAAGAATACCGGAGTATTCGATATGGAGTATATAAAGTGGCTTGTCGATCAGCATCAGTCTGGTATGAGGGACTTTAGTACTTTGTTGTGGTCTCTGTTAATGTTTGAGGCATTTTGCAGGAAGGTATATTCTTGATAAAAACACTACTCTTTAGTTCGCTCTATCCAAACTCTAAGCAACCAAGGCACGGGATTTTTGTTGAGAACCGCCTGCGCCAGTTATTAAAAAGTAGGCAAGTAGAAACCAAAGTAGTGGCTCCAATCGCATCGTTTCCTCTGAAGTTTGGGCCTTTTAAACGATATGCAGAGCTAGACCCTGTTCCGCAGCGAGAATTACTTAATCAGATAGATGTTTATCATCCGCGATACACAGTTATTCCAAAAATTGGTCATAACCTTACTCCAAAAAGAATGGCTGCAGCAGCTTTGCTAGTCATCCGTGAGATTATAAACAATGGCTTTGATTTTGATGTAATTGACGCTCATTATTTTTTTCCAGATGGTGTTGCTGCGTCGATAATTGCTAAAGAATTAAACAAACCATTAGCAATAACTGCCAGAGGTACTGATATAAACCTTTTTGCTGACTATAAAACATCTGGAGCAATGATAAAAAATGCAGCTGAGCACAGTAGTACAATTATTTGTGTTGCTGATTCGTTGCGGCAGAAACTGATCGCTAAAGGGGTAAATGCGGATAAAATCTCAGTCTTGCGTAATGGAGTTGATAATACCATCTTCTATCAGTTAGCTGAGGATGAAAGAGAAGACCTAAAGCAAAAACTCAATATGTTGGGCTTAACAGTGCTTGCGGTTGGAAATCTTAGCAAAGTTAAAGGTTTTGATCTTTTATTGGATGCAATTGCAAAACTTTCCGATGTTAAACTGGTTATAGTTGGGGAAGGGGAGGAAAAGGAAACTCTTAAGCGTAAGGCAGATGCGCTTAATCTTTATAAAAGGGTTAAGTTTGTTACAAATATCAACCAAAACGAATTATGTGAATATTATAATGCTGCCGATGTTTTGGCTCTTTCCTCCGTAAGAGAAGGGATGCCAAATGTGGTTTTGGAATCAATTGCTTGTGGAACTCCTGTGGTTGCAACAAATGTTGGGGGGGTATCTGAGGTATTAAATGAAAACTGTGGCATAATTATTCAAAACAGAGATCTAAATGAACTGGTTGCTGCCATAAAGGAAACATTGGGTGGCAAGTTCAATAGAAATTCTGTTGCGGCTATTGGAGCAGAAAACAGCTGGTCACAAACCACTCAAGGGCAGTTGGATATTTTTAACATGATAAAGGGAAAGAAAGCTTAATGAAGGCAATTCTGGTACTGATGATAGTGCTGGGTTCGATCCCATTTATACTTTATCGCCCTTATTACGGTATTCTTATGTGGTCATGGATTGGCTATATGAGTCCACATCGATTTGCCGGCGGTTTTATTGCTGACAAGCCTATTGCCCTCTTAATAGCAGTGGTAACAGTAATAGCCGTTATTGTTTCCAAAGATAAAGAGCAAGAGCGCAAGATCCCATGGGCACCGCCTATAGTCGTCCTAGTTATATTTATAATCTGGATGTCTATAACTACCCAGTTTGCCTTTGAGCCCGCACAAGCAAATATAGAATGGGAGCGGGTTCTAAAAATTCAGGCAGCTATTTTTTTAACATTGTATTTAATTAACAGTAAGTTCAAGCTTAATTTGCTGGTATGGATAATTGTTTTGTCCATAGGGTTTTATGGTGTAAAAGGCGGGGTGTTTGGGGTTTTGACTGGTGGTAATTTTAGGATTTGGGGGCCATCTGGTACCTTTATTGAGGGTAATAATGAGCTGGCGATTGCTTTGGTTTTGATTTTACCACTGATTCGATATTTACAGCTACAGTGCACACAAAAAGCGCTGAATCTGGCATTAATGGGGCTGTTGGGATTATGCACCATTGCCATTCTTATTACATACTCCCGCGGTGCTTTTATCTCCCTCATACCATGTTTTGCGATGATGATTTTTTTTAGTAAACACCGCAAGGTTCTTTTCCTCCTTGTTGCTATCGGATCGGTTGGGGGGTATATGGCTCTGCCCGAACAGTGGTTTGATCGCATGAATACTATTGATGTTGATCAAGAAGATCAATCGATGCAGGGGCGCTATGACGCCTGGAATCTTGCTTTTGAAGTTGCAAAGGATCACCCGCTCACAGGAGGTGGATATCGCATGTTTTCCTTTAATACATACGAAAAGTATGGGAAACAGGTGGATAAGGCCCGTGATGCACATAGTATTTATTTTGAAGTTCTGGGAGAACATGGTTTTGCCGGCTTGTTACTGTATTTGGCAGTAAATGTATTGGGCTTTATGGTCGGTTTTAAAATCAGAAAGCTTGCTGGTAAAAAAGAGGAGTATGCTTGGGCAAAAGATCTGGCAATTATGATCCAGATAGCTATGGTTTGTTGGGCCATTGGTGGTGCGTTTAAGGGGTTGGCCTATTGGGATTTGCCATACCACTATATTGCTATTTTGGTAATTGTAGAAAGTATATTAAAAAGAGCGCCAAATGAGGAAAATTCCGCAGCAATAGAATTTCAAGATGAAGAGTTAGAAACAGAGCCAAAACGTTTTACTGGTGGCAAGTTTGGAATTAGCAAAAGACAAATTAAAAAAAAGATATAGAATTGAAGTAACGCTTTTTGGAAGAGTAAAGGTTTGGAAAGAGCAAAGGAATGATTAAAACATTATTGGGGTTATCACTAAAAGGAGGGGATAAATGTCGGTTAAGTATAATTGACTATCATCGTATAACTCCTGAAAAAGACCAATATGTTGATTCTGTTACCCAGGCAGAACTTGATTGGCAGTGCTCTATCTTAAAAGAATTCTTCAATGTTTTGCCGTTAGAACAGGCGGTTGATCTTTTGCAAAAAGGGCAATTACCAACTAGAAGTGCTGTAATCACATTCGATGATGGTTATGCAAACAATTGTGCACTTGCTTTACCAGTCCTTGAAAAATGGGATTTACCGGCAACATTTTTTATAGCATCTGGATTTCTGGATGGTGGAATAATGTGGAATGATGCAATTATTGAAGCATTTCGCAGGACAGATTATGAGTCATTAGAAATTTCTGCACCAGACAGTTTTCCAGAAGATCTGATAGGATTTTATGATCTTTCAACACAGAAAAAGCGAGTAGAAACAGCAAACAAGTTCAGGCTAGCAGTTAAATACCTAGATCTTTCACGCCGAGAGGATGTTGTAGCTGCTTTAGTAGAAATAGCAGGTGTTAAACTGCCCAAAGATATTATGCTTACCAGTGAGCAGGTAAAGGAAATATATGTATCTGGTATGGCTATTGGAGGACATACACAGTCACATCCGATACTTACAACCATTTCGGTCGAAAAGGCTAAGCAGCAAATTATGGATGACAAAGAAAAACTACAGCAGATTATAGGGGCAGATATAAACCACTTTGCTTATCCAAACGGTATTCCCAGAAAAGATTTTCTGCCGGTGCATACAGATATACTACAAGAATTAGGTTATAAGGCAGCAGTTACTACAAAAAGTGGAGTTTCTAGTCCGCAGACAGATCTTTATCAACTGCCGAGGTTTTCTCCTTGGGATAAAACTACCTTCCGCTATTTGTATAGGATGTTTATGAATGGCCTCGGAGTCTACGGTTAAATTCTGGCTTATTTCCCCAATATCTTTATTGAACCGTGTAAAAAAATGAGTCATGCACTAATTTGTGCGCTCAACATCTTTTTTTTACAAAGCTTGCCTCGATCATGGAAAAATATACTCAGAATTTTTTTTAAAGCTTTAAAAAAATGTGCCGATATATAAATAATTGCCAAAAAACATCAAAAACATTGCTGCTCAGCAAAAAAATAACAGCCGGAAAACCGCGATCTAATCACATTTCTGGCCTGATCTGAAAAAAATTTAAAAAAAATTAAAAAAATCCTAAAGTTTTCTAAAGAACTGCCGTTAGACCGTGTGACGAACAAAAAAATAGCCCTCTGTGGCTATCCGACATAGCGGTAAAGCCGCAGAGAAAAATAGGAGTAAGGATCATGCCTCAAGTCATTAATACCAATATAATGTCGTTGAATGCGCAGCGTAGTATTAACAGTGCTCAGAAAACGACAAATACAGCGATGCAACGCTTGTCCTCCGGCCTCCGCATTAACAGTGCGAAGGACGATGCGGCGGGTCTTGCGATTTCCAACCGTATGACATCACAGA
>QZLE01000151.1 GCA_004796365.1 Gammaproteobacteria bacterium
CCTACAAATCCAACTTCATGGATCAGTAGTTCCGGTTCGGCATAGGCCAGGCTGGTACAAACAGACAGTACCACAGCCACAACCGCTTTTATTACAGTTTTTGTGTTCATGGGGTATTCCTCTTTCTTCATGGTTTGTATGCCGTATATCATTTATCAATCATAACAACAGGGATATGCGGCGAATTGATTAAAAATTAGTAGCTGTTAAATCAATTGTTGTTAATTCAGTTGGTTTTAGTTCAGTTTTTTCAAAGCGTCCTTTGCTTCATCCAGACCAGCAAACTTAACGCCTGCATCGATCGATTTCTGCAAGTTAGATTTAGCCATTTCTTTTAGGTTACTCTTCAGGTATGCCATACCCAGGTGATAACGGAAAACCGCTGCCTGAGGAGCTTTGTCCACTGCCTTTTCAAGAAGCTCAATTGCTTTCTCATTGTTGTTCTTTTTGTAGTTAACCCAACCGGCAGTATCAATAAGTGCTGGGTTAGAGCTGTTTTCAAAGATCTTTACTAGCTCGTATGCTTGATCAATGCTCTTCTGATCTTTACGGTATCTGACCAGCATCATCGCCAGATTATTGGCTGCAACAGCAGATTCTTGCTGAGTCATAATGGTTTCATATTCGCTGATTGCCTGCTCATATTTGCCAAACTTTTCCAAAAGCAGAGCCTTGTCAGTTCTGATGCGAATTGCCTTAGGGTCTTTTTCCAAAGCTTTTGTATAAGTTTCAAGTGCCTTTTTATCTTGTTTCATAGCAAGATAGGTTCCGGCAAGGCCGCGGTAAGGAATCCACCAGGTATCTTTTACTGAGATCGCCTTTTCAAATGCAGCCTTTGCTTTCTTGTGCTGCTTTTGACCTAGCTGGACCTCGCCAAGAAGGTTGTAAGCAACTGCGTGTTTCGGGTTTTTTTCAACCACGCGGTCCAGCCAAGCGATTGCCAGATCATGCTGCTGACGATACAGGAAGCTGCGTACCAGGCCATTAAGAGGTTCAACTGCAGTTGGTGAGATTGAAAGTGACTGCTTGAACTCGATCTCTGCCTGTGCAAACTGCTTCTCACTCATGGCGATCATGCCGCTGTAATAGTATCCAAGGGGTGAGTCTGGGAAATTAAATTGCAGGCGCTTCGCTGCATTTTTCGCTTCTTCAGGTTGTTTAGTTTGCATATACAGTTTGGTAAGGGCATCAAGCATTTTAAGCTGCTTTTGATCTAGCATCAGACCTTGCTCAAGGGTCTTGATAGCAAGCTGATGTTCATTAGAAGTGATAAACAGGTGCGCCAATTCCGGATATGCGTTCTTTAGCATCGGATCGGCTTCAATTGCACGCTGATAATTTTGTTTTGCCAGTTCGATCTCGTCATTTGCTACCTGGGCTCGAGCAAGTAGGCTAAGAATCTTGGCAGAATCTGGCTGATCACGTAATACTGAGCGGTAGTCGGCGATCGCATCGATTGGGCGTTTCTGAACCATGGCGATATTGCCGCGCAGGATCAACGCATCATTATCACGTGGATTTTCTTCCAGTACAATCTTTAGCTGTTTTAGGGCGCCATCAATGTTTTCCTCTGACGCCAGCAACATAGCGATGCGGTTGCGTGCTCTAAGTGCATCCGGGCTGGTTTCATCCTCGGAGATAATCTTGTTATAAACAGCCTTGGCTTTTTCCGTCTGTTTATTTCTTTCATTGAGAGTTGCCATTTTGAATTTCAGCTTGGCTTCGTCCGGATATATGTTGATCATTTCCTGTAGCTTGGATTCAGCTGCCTCAACACCTTCAGTTGACTGTAGAAAATCAACCATTGCAATCTTTGGTTCCAGGTCTTCCGACATCTCATTAATTGCTTTTGCCAATACAGCTTTTGCCTGATCTGTCCTTTCCAGTGAGATCAAAAGTTTTGCCAGGTTAACCCTGTGGTTTAATACTTCTGGCTCGATAGTGATAATTTGATTAAAGATGTCGATTGCAGCATCGGCATCTTTTTGTTTAATGTATATATTTGCCTTAAGAGCGCGCAAGCTGATGTTATCTTTGTGCGCAGCGATTCCTTGGTCAAGAATCTTAAGTGTCTTATCTTCATTATTCTGCTGATTGTAGATAGAGGCCAGAAGTACAATTGCATCCAGATTATTTGGGTCTAGTTTAAGTGCTGCCTCAGCATCTTTCTGGGCGTTGGTAATATCACCACGGATAGAGTGAACACCGGCACGGATAACTAGGCCGTCAGCATCTTGAGGGTTTTTTGCTAATAGTGATTCAGCTTTTTCTAAAGCTGATTTATCATCGCGTGCCATCAACATGATTCGACCCAGACGGACAGTAGCTTCACGGTGGTTTGGGTCGATCTCCAGGGCTCCATTGAAATAACCGGCAGCCTTACGCCATTCTTTTAGTTTTTCCATGGTTTTGCCGATCCAAAACCTGCCTTTAACATCTTTGGGGTCAATCTGCAGAACATTTTTGAAGCTAACTCTGGCTTTGTCGTAATCTCCAGCCTCAAATTTTGAAATACCCTGTTCAAGATATTTCTCTTTTCTTCCTTCGCTGCCACCGCATGATGCAAGAATAATTACAAAAGCAGTTATGACTATGTTTTTAAAGATGTTTCTCATGTTATAACACTCGATAAATATAATAAAATTGATAAAAAAATGAATCAGTAAGCTTAATTTGCGAGGTAGTTTGTCACAGAAATGCTACAAGAAAATTACAGGTGTATAACGATCGTCTTATATTATGCAATACAAATTGATTGCAAAATGTAAATGTCTGTATTCTTGGGGGCTAAGGCCTGAATTGCGGCAAAAATTGAGTCCCTTTTTTATTCAAGAAAGGATTTTGGTAATGACACGAATATAGTTTTTCCACAAAATAATTGTTATATCTTGGTACAGTGATAAATAGGAAGGGAAATTGTTGCTAAATCAAAAAGCCACGAACAGCAATGATAAGCAGCATAAGGCATGAAGAAAGGCGCAGAATATTCTGCAGTTTGCTGATGGAAGAGATAAGAAACTCAAGCATATAAAAGAATAAAATAAGCCTAAGCCCAAATACGGCATAGGCACTAGGAATCATAGGAGTGACGTTAAGCATAATTACTGTAAATATCACCAGAAAGTCCAGGGTGGTAACCTCGAACTTGTCATCGCGGCTGCAACGAAAGCCAACTACAACAATAATAGCCAACACTACAAAAAAGCCATTTATCAGATGAGTTATATCACCAAACTCGGTCGGAATATTATTGATAATGTAAACCATTAGCGCGGCAATCATGTAAACACCAATCCGCTCAAGTAACTTAAATGGATCATTGCGACTAATCAGCCCAATTATAAACATGGCGGCAGAGATAATTAGCGATACAAGCGCTATCGGAAATGATTCTTTTGGGTCCAGGCTTGAGTCCATAACCAACATGGCAAAGACAAAGGCAATCGGTAGGGTTAATAAAGAAACATAAAGCGCAGCATCAGCAAGAAAGTTTTTATTTAAAACTCTTTTGATATAAATACCGAGACGGTTGGAATGGGCAGTACCAATATTATTGCAATTATCTGTGGGGTCTGACTCAATAATTTGAAACGTACCTTTATTCAGGCTGGCCCAACGAATAAAGATGATTGCTACAATATTTATAGTTAAATAGGTTAGAATCACTAACGAGTCAGAGTAGTTGCGCAAGGTAAAGGCGATAACAGCAAGACATGCCTGTGCCAGATAGATTACAAACACAACCTCGTAATGATCTAGACCCAGGGCCAGTAATCTGTGGTGGATATGGTTTTTATCGGCTACGAACGGGGATTTGCCTTGAGAAATCCTGATTGCCATGACCATTAAGGTATCAAATATCGGCCAGCATAACAGGATCAGAGGAATTCCCGGGTTATACGGCAGTTCTTCCTGCTGGGTAATCATTATTGCCAAAGTGCCGATGCAAAATCCAAGAAACTGACTGCCGGTATCGCCCATGAAAATACGTGCAGGATGGGTATTAAAACGCAAAAACCCAAGGGTGCTGCCCATAATACAGATTGCGATCATGGCAATAAACGGGTTTCCTGATGCGCCAGTTTCGGTAGATACATAACTTAATAGACCAATTGCGCCAAAACCGATCAAGGTGGTGCCGCCGGCGAGTCCGTCAAGGCCATCTACCAGATTCATAGCATTGGTAATTCCAAGTAGCGTAAAAATGGTAAGAGGAATAGAGATCAATTCGCTAATCGGTTCCAGCCCAAAAAAAGGAATGTACCTTATTTGTACGTCGCCAATGGTTACTATGAGGATAACCGCAAGTATCTGTCCGAAGAATTTAATTTTGTAATTCAGGTCGCTGCGGTCATCCCAGACACCAAAGAAAAATATAATCATTACTGATACCAAAAAAGAGATGAACTCTTGGTTTTTTGGGAGCCAGAGCAGCATGGGGATGACGGCTGCGATCACCATTGCTACTCCACCAACGCGTGGTATCGCTTTGACGTGCACCTTGCGTGCATCAGGAATATCAACCAGCCCGATTTTAGGAGCATACTTTATCAATGGCGGTATCAGCAGCATGCTGATAAACATCGCCAGGATAAAGCTGGGAAACAATAACATCTAAGTTATCTCCTAATCTGGTATATATTCGCTTATTGAGCCTGAAATTTCTCTGGCAAATTCAGTTAATACTTTGTCCGCCTGCTCCGGGGTAGAGCCTGGAGGTACCATTGTTGTTAACCTAACCAGCGAACCGTCCGACCTGTTTTTGGTTAATGCATCCCAGAACAGCCACCACTTTACCATGTATTCATTGGTGATAGACCGCCCGCGCTGCTGGAACCAATAGTAAATCAAAGAGGTTTTATCACCCTCACGGATAACAGCCCTATTAACTATTAGTTGCTTGCCGTTGATCTCCACATTGGGAACGGGGTATTGCTCTAGACTTTCAATTCGTAATCCACTTCCAGGGATGCATGAACGAGGTGAGTGTACAGACTCCCCTTTGCGTTGCGAGTTATAATATGCTACGTAGAAATTTACCAGGTCATTATTACTGTTCTTATAATCGGCAATTATGTAGTCCTCAAATTTCAGAACATCTATGTATTGTTGCTCCAGACTACCTCGTGTGCCCTTCCATTTATTTATTGAAGTAGGGTATTCAGCGAAAGTTCTGCGTTCGGGAATAATTTCATCTCTTTGTGTTAGTCCTGTGGATCCGAACACCATTAAGACAACTAAAGCAGCAGCGACAAAAAACGGAGTGTTTGCAGAGCGGTTGTGCACATATGCGCCTTCAGGAGATGGCTCTGGAAATTCAAGACCAAATACTTCACGGAAAGGCCTGGTGTCGTTGCCTAGTTTCACTAAAATCCACATCTCGGCAAATAGAATGGCCGCGCAGATCATAAACACAATCCAGCCCTCGAAGTCATGTAGAAATCCTTCCGCCATCTCCTGTCCCCAATATTCGACGGTTACACCAATAACGCCGATGCGAATACTATTCATTATCACAGTTAGGGGAATAGTGGTTACAAAGATTAAAATTCTCTTCCAAAGGACTGTTTTATAGAAATAGGCCATAATAAAGCCGAGAGCCATCAGCGGGAACAGATAGCGCAGACCATTACATGCCTCAACTACCTGCAGTTGATAACTGCCAAGGTCAATCACATTGCCTTCAAGGAAAACCGTTATATCGAACAGGCGTATAAATCCTACACCAACCTGCGAGGAGATAAGTTGTAATTTACTAGAAAGATTATTGTAGAGGAAAGTTGGCAGTGGGATCATTAAAAATAAGATAAGCAAAGGGATAGCAATCAATTTGAATGCTTTCCACCCCATAATTGAATAAAAAAGGCTAATCACAACAACAATAAAAGCATATTGAATTATTACGAAAAGTGATGATAGTTCTCCGAGGGTGAAAAGAAAGAAACCGCCTAGAAGAAATAGTATTCCTATAAAAGACCCATTAAATGGCAATTGCTCAAGTTGGTCTTTTTTTTGCCAGACAAGAAAAACTGCAATAAAAGGAATTAGTGGGGCATGGCTATATTCTTCCATTCCTGTCCAGCGCACGTACATATATTCCAATGCTTCCTGAAAAGGAATGAATAAAGCTATCAATAAGGCTGCCCATGCTGCCCACATCCACTTAGGCTCTTTCCAAATTGATATATTTGAAGCACTAATACTCATCAATAATATACCTCTAAAAAATTACAATGTGTCAAACAATTCAGCGTAGCGGTGAGCAAGAACTTTCCTGTCAAAGAATTTTTCAACATAGTTTCTTCCGCTATCGCCTTTATTGACTTGGAGTTCTGAGTTATCGGCCAGACGTATTAAGGCATCTGCCAGTTGTTCCGCATTTTCCGGTTCAATGCAGATTCCACACTCTGCATCTTCAATTATTCCCTTCACTTCACCCTCTACTCCAAGAATTATGGGTTTACGCATAGCCATACTTTCGAAGATTTTCGAAGGTATTACTGTTTTAAACAGGTCAGATTTTTTTAATAAAACCAGGCTTGCATCGGATAGATC
>QZLE01000036.1 GCA_004796365.1 Gammaproteobacteria bacterium
ATTATCGACAGAAGAAGACCTGGATGACGAAGGTTTTGCGGTAGCGTTCGCAGGAACGCAACGAAAACATGGCTCTCTAGGAATTTCTTACTAAACTATATTAATGGAGTACAGTATTACGTAATGGTAAAATTGGTTTTGAAGCCATTTTTAAGGTCTGAGTGTCAAAAAAGTGGTAGTCAAAAAAACTATGATCATAAATAATGTTCAAATCATTTACCTGAAGTAATACAAGAGAAGTATGGATCAAGCAGCAGGATTAAGACAAATGGCAAATCCCCACCCAGTCAAAGTAGTTGCAGTAACAAGTGGTAAAGGCGGAGTTGGAAAAACCAATCTATCTGTAAATCTATCGCTTGCTTTGGCCTCGCTGGGGCGGGAAGTGATGTTGATGGACGCCGACCTTGGTTTGGCTAATGTAGATGTTTTGCTTGGGTTAACTCCAAAATACAATCTGTCCCACGTGATTTCAGGTGAAAGAACCCTGGAAGAGATTCTGATATCAGGCCCAAATAATGTAAAGATAGTTCCAGCTGCCTCTGGTACTCAGCGCATGGCAGAGCTACACCCGTCAGAACATAGTGGTGTTATTCAGGCATTTAGCGAATTAAGCTACCCGCTGGATTATCTGATTATTGACACCGCGGCAGGTATATCTGACAGCGTGGTAAGCTTCACCAGGGCAGCGCGGGAAGTGATGGTAGTGGTCTGTGATGAACCATCATCAATAACAGATGCCTATGCCCTGATTAAAGTACTTAATCGAGACTACAATGTGCAACGTTTTCATGTTGTGGCTAATATGGTTAGAACAGCGCAGGAAGGCCCACTGCTATTCAAAAAATTATCCATGGTAACAGAGAAATTCCTTGATATTCCGCTAGACTATATGGGTGCGGTAAGCTTTGACGAGAATATTCGCAAAGCGGTGCAAAAGCAAAAAGCTATACTGGAAATGTTTCCTGGCACCCCTGCTGCAGTTGGGATGAAACAGTTAGCGCAAAAGATGGAACGATGGGTATTGCCAAGAAATGTTGAAGGGCACCTGGAGTTTTTTGTGGAAAGACTTATTGAATACAGCGTGCAGGCTCAGGCCGGGGGCTCATTTTAATGAGTAGATGCCTTTTAATGAGAGGTCCTTTTTGATGAGAGGTACAGTGTAATGAATGGACCCGCTATGTACACAGCGGTGCAACACCAGACAAGAGATGAGCTGCTTATTGACTTTGCTCCTCTTGTAAAGCGTATTGCCTACCATTTATTAGCTAAGCTACCACCCACAGTTCAGGTCGAAGATCTTATTCAAGCTGGAATGATAGGCCTTCTTGAAGCCGCTGCTCAATATGATTCAGCGCAGGGTGCCAGTTTTCGCACTTATGCGGGTATCAGAATTCGTGGCTCCATGCTTGACGAGATGCGTAAGCTCGATTGGACCCCAAGATCAGTTCACAGAAAGGCAAGACAGGTTGCAGAATGTGTTGCCAGAATCGAGAACGAAACCGGAAGAGACGCCAAAGATACCGAGGTAACAGAGGCTTTAGGCATCACATTGGATGAATATCACCAGATTTTAAACGATGTTTCCGTTTCAAAAGTATTCAGCTTTGACCAACTTGATTCACAAAACAGTGATACAGATATCTTTTCTGATAATGAGTATAATCCAGTAAATGTATTGCAAAAACATGGATTTAAAGCTGGATTGGCCGACGCAATTGGAAATTTGTCGGAAAGAGATCAATTAATAATGTCGCTATATTATGAGGAAGAGCTAAACTTAAAAGAGATAGGGGAAGTGCTTGGTGTAAGCGAATCCCGAGTTAGTCAGATTCATGGTCGCATAATGCTCAAACTGAGAACTGCTATGAGCGAATGGGCCGAAAATGATATAGAGTAAAAAGCTTTTATAGCTTTGGAAGAATTGAAGTAACACGTTACCAAGTCAAAATCGGAGGTTGCCTTGGACAAAAATATGCAAATCCTGATTGTAGATGATTTTTCTACAATGCGCAGAATCATAA
>QZLE01000003.1 GCA_004796365.1 Gammaproteobacteria bacterium
GGCTCACCCTCATCTGCATTACAGACTACATATTTGGTTTCGCCTTCGGCATCTGAGCAAAAATCCCACTTTAGACCAGTTGGAAATCCAGCTCCACCATGCCCCCTCAGTCCAGATTCCTTTACAAGCGAACGAACATCCCCAGGAGACATATCCAATGCTTTTTTAAGTCCTGCATCCCCTGCGACCGTATCAAAAGATAAGTCGTTAGTTTTTGTTTTAGGAAGATCAGATTCAACTTCTTCACCAGCGCGTAGCTTTCTAACTATCTCACTAGCCTTATCTGGTGTTACAAATGGAAAAATCTTTTCATTAATGATCATTGCAGGTGACATATCGGATATACCTACACAACCTGTCCACTCTAAAGAGAACATACGGTCATATGTTGTCTCACCCATTTTAATTCCAAGTTCTTTTTCCAGCCTTGCCACAACATCGTCAACACCAGCCATTTTAGACGGCATATCAATACTTAGCGCAACGTGATATTTACCCTTGGGCTCAACCTCCAGAAAGCTGTAGAATGTTGCTACTTCATATACCTCGGCAGAGCTTATACCAAGCATGATACCTATCTCCTGCATGGCATACTCAGGTATAAACCCATACTGTCTTTGCACATCCTGCAATATTGGAATCAAAGACTTCTTATCCATCGAATATTGGCTTTTAAAGCCGTCAAGTAATGCCTTAATATCATTTTGACTTGGAATATACATGCGTCCCTCCCTGGGATTGGATTAATAACTGGTTTTTATCTTTTAAATATAGAACAGATTTAGGCAGTCGTGTAAAAATTATCGATATATTTTAATAAATTTTTTGCATACACAGCAATAACTTAGGAATGCCTAACTTGCAGCGAGATTTTTTAAAAAATAGAAGATATGCAACTATAAAATAATGATCAAAAATACGAAAAACCTAACTTATTCCCTTCACTATCCTTAGCTTGCCGAGTTTTTTCTCTTCTCTTTCCCCTTTTTGTACCACTCCTGATCCCATATATCTGCCATCATGAGGATATAGTAAAAAATAATAGACCAAACATCCTAACAAGCTAATCAATATAGATTACTAGCAAGGTAGACTTTTATGCAAATTAGAAAGTTTTTTAAGGTATAGATAAACAGCAGCAAATTATTAATAATATTAAATTTTATAGCGCTTTTCCTCTGGAGTACATCAGGAGCAGCGTGTACTAAAATTAGCTCTGGCAGCTCTATAATTGGTTATAATACCCATTACCCAGTAAGCTGCTATAATAAACCGAATACCCGTAAAAATACCGAGGAAATAGGATGCAAAAAGTTATCGTAATTGGTTCCAACCACGCAGGAACCCACTCTATTTTAACTTTGGCTGATAACTACAGTGATCAGTGTCAAGTTACCACCTATGATCGTAATACCAATATCTCTTTTCTTGGTTGCGGCATGGCTCTTTGGATTAGTAAGATGATAGCCGGCGCCAGTGGACTGTTTTACGCTACACCTGAGCTTTTAGAATCTAAAGGTGTTAGTGTGAATATGGGGCACGAAGTCACATCTATTAATGTAGACAACAAACAAGTGATCGTAAAAAATATTGAAACCGAAGAGGTGATCACCGACTCATACGACAAGCTTATTATTGCAGCGGGATCATGGCCGATACTACCACCAATACCAGGTATGGAACTTGAGAATGTTCACTATGCTAAAATCTACCAGAATGCTCAGGAAGTAAATGAAAAAATGAATGATCCTGCAATCAAAAAGGTTGCAGTTGTTGGTGCCGGATACATTGGCGTTGAACTTGCTGAAGCGTTTAAGCGCAATGGCAAAGAGATCGTACTGATAAACGATATGAATGTTCTTAATTGCTATTATGACCCGGAATTCCAAGAGATGATGCGCCAAAACCTTGCTGACAACGGCATTGAACTTGCAATTGGCGAACGAGTAACCGAGATTCAGGGCAAGGATGGTAAAGTGTGCGGGGTAGTAACCGACACCAAACAATTTGATGTTGATATGGTGTTAATGTCTGTAGGCTTCAGGCCTAATACTGACTTTTTGAAAGGCACCGGTATCGAACTAGATCAACGTGGAGTTATCAAGGTTAACAACCGCCAGGAAACTAATATTCCAGATGTTTATGCAATTGGCGACTGCTGTGACATACAGAACAATGCCTCAGAAACACGGGAGTATATTGCGCTGGCTACAAACGCAGTGCGTACTGGTATTGTCGCTGCACATAACTGCGCTGGCGGCAATATGGAGATGCTGGGAGTACAGGGCTCAAACGCCATCCATATCTTTGATCTTAGCCTGTGTTCAACCGGCATGACCGAAGAGGTCGCTAAACAGAAAGGTTTTGATGTCAAAACTGTAACCGTAACCGAGAATATTCGCCCTGACTTTATGCCTGACAACGAAGAAGTAACTTTAAAGGTTGTCTGGGATAGCAAAACTGGAAGAATACTTGGAGCACAGATGGGTTCCCGAGAGGATATAACCCTTGCTCTGCATATGTTCAGCCTTATGATTCAGGAAAAGTACCCAATTCAGAAGTTAGCACTACTGGACCAGTTCTTCCTACCGCACTTCAACCGCCCTGCCAACTTTATTACTAAGGCTGGTTTGATGGCGTTATCTATGTAGTTTTTCAAGATTGCCCAGCAGTTTGAGTGAGACCAGCTGGGCAACACCTTTAATTTGTTATTTAACCGCTGAAAGCAAAAACAGCGAATAATCACCATGCGTTTTTTTAATGGTACTTGCAGATTGAATCTTTACGTTTCTAAACTGGGTTAATGAAATAACATTTGATAGCTGATCACGACAGAACCCCTGATGATAAACTCCTGTATCTTCGTCGTGAAAGTTTCCATCCTCTGAATCAAGATCGGCAATTGCGATAAATCCACCTTCGCTTAACATCGCGTAGAATTTATCAAATATGGCCTTGATGTCTTCTACATGATGCATCGTCATTGAAGAGATAATGCTATCAAACTTTTGATCTATTATGGTTGTGGTAAGATCAGCTTCAACTATTTCGACTTCACAGCCAATTTGTTCGATTTTTTGCTTTAGCTGTTGATTCATCGAAGCAGACATATCTACAGCAGTAATTTTTTTGACATACGGGGCAACTCTTTCCAGTAATAGCCCTGTGCCAGAACCAAAATCCATAAGGCACATATCAGGTTGCAGCTGAACTGTGCTAGTAATGAGCCCGGCAATTTTATCCAGAGTATCGTGCTTATTACTGTCCCTATCGTATGAATCAGCTTTATTTTTAAAGTAGTCTTTACTCATAGAATTATGCCTGTAATAAAAACTCTATCCTACCATTCTTTCCAAAATTTGTGTCATTGCCGTATTGGCATTACTTATACGTGAACTGTCTGAAATGTTTTGAAGCTGAACGTAAGGCCCTGTTTCAAGCTCACTAGCACACTTTGTATAGATGGTTTCTATATTTTCTGCTGTCATTTCCAGGTGAAATTGCAATCCGATCACCTGTTGCTTATAAACAAACCCCTGGTTAGCGCATCCCTGACTAAAGGCAATACATTTTGCCCCTTTTGGGATTGAAAATGTATCACTGTGCCAGTGAAATACATTGAGATTATCTTCGAGCATATCGTCAGTAGAGCGGATAGGAAACCAGCCGATCTCCTTATATTGATTTTCAGTCACAGAACCACCGAGCGCTTCAGATAGTAGCTGCGCCCCAAGACAAAAACCTAAAACTGTCATGTTTTTGAACAAGGTTGCTTCACGTATCGCCTTTTTTAAAAAGATCTTTTCCTCTTTAAGCCAAGGATATTCATCGTATTCATAGATATTCATCGGCCCGCCCATAACAAGAAGCAAGTCAATTTCCCGCATCTCTTTTCTGTCAGGCAGTTCTTCATTCAAGTACATTTTTGTAGATGTTATTTGAAATTCCTTTTCCAACGCCCACTGTTCAATCATGCCAATAGATTCAAACTCTACATGCTGAATAAAGTGTAAACGTTTTTTCTTTTCTGGCTTCTGGTATTTAAATGAACTGAAAAACATGATTACTCCACGACAACAGGAGATGCAACACCGCCTACGATAATAAATATAACGACGAATTTACCCCAAACAGTTGTAGGCTGAATATCTCCATAACCAACTGTGGACATGGTGACAATATTCATATAAATGGAATCAAGGAACGATAGGTTTTCAAAATACATAAACCCCAAGGACCCAATCACCAGGACCAACAATAATAGTAGCAAATAGATGCGTAATCTTAATTTAACAGCATTCATAAAACTTGTTCGATTCTTGATTTCAGTAGGTGGTGATAATACCTAAAATTTGTAGGCGGGTATATTTGTTTTATGCGGCAAAGTACTTAAATCATTCGTTCTCCATGAGTTTGTCTAAGTTAGATGTAAATTAGCTCTAGCGCGACTCGCGCTTCGACAGCCTCAGCACGAGCGGTATATGCATTAGCAGCCCAGCTTTCCATGCGCCGGAAAACTTCCAAACTACTCGTCTTCGCTAAACTCGTCTTTTCCTACGCCACATAGTGGACAAATCCACCCAGCCGGAACGTCTTCCCATGCTGTACCTAGATCTACGCCGTTATCAGGATCACCTTGCTCAGGGTCGTACACATATCCGCAAACATCACACTTATACTTCTTCATATTTATTCTCCGTTATTAACATCTAAAAACTATTGTTGATCCTGATTTACCTTGATTCCATGCTCAGTCATATAGGCCAATATTCTTTGCTTGTGGTTTTTATCCCCTTCATTTAGCACATGAAAAACCCTTAGCACATCGGAGTCTATATCTTTTTCGAGGGCTGATTGATAATGAGCCTCACCAGCAGATCCTTCAATATATACAGCATAGTTAAATGCCTCTTCTCGGGAAATAGACTTATCATTACAGTAGCAAATTACTTTATTAATCTGATTGCAAACATGATTAAGTTCATTAATGCTCTTTGGAAGAATCTCGGTTGGAAATTTATCAAACGGTATCAAAACCTCTTTCCCACTTTCTAAAAAGGATGCGTGATGCTTTTCCTCAACCGATAAACGCCACCAAAAATCTCTATCATCTTTAAAGTAATCGCTAAATGCCATATACAGATCAGACAACAAAAGCTCAAGTTCAATACCTTTATCTATAATCTCAATTATTCCATTTTCGGTGTTAGACATATTCTTTCCTGACTTACTCTGTTTCCTGTTTATGAACTTAGCTCAATAAGCGATGGATCAATATCAGCTACAAGATCCTTCTGTACAATATGCCTTGAAATAGGCCCTAAACCTTTTTTGTCCCCTATCATAACGCACCCAACTACCCTGCCCTGGTCAAATACAATTCTTTTAAATGATTCTTCAGTATGAATAATTTTTGATTCTAGCTCATGATCAGGGTCGTGATTTCCAACAGACCCCAGTTCAATACCAACTACTTTAAGCATCATAGACATCACTGAGCCCTGGTAATCCGTATTGATTCCAGTCATATTTTGCGCGGCAAGTTTCCCCTGCTCCATAGCGATCATCCAGCTACCATAGAGCCTATTATCAAACTCGATAAGATCACCAGCTGCATATACATCAGTAACACTAGTCTGCATATTTTTATTGACCAAAAGCCCAAGGTTAATATCGATTCCAGAATTTTTAGCAAGGGCAATATTCGGCCTCACACCAGCTGAAATAAGTACCATGTCAGTAGAAATGACAACTCCACTTTTAAGCAATACCCTGTCAACACAGGAGCTATTTTTCGCTATAATTTCTGTAGCGGAATCGCCAAGAATGAAATTAAATCCCATCTTCTCCATCTGCATTTTCAAAAATGCACCGGCTTCTTTATCCAGCTGTTTAGGTAATAAGTGGTCTGATAATTCAACAACGGTAACTTCCATACCAGACTGGATCATTGAAAAACCAATTTCAAGCCCTAGAAGACCACCACCCAAAATAACAGCAGATGACTTACCATTTTTATATTCTATGATGCGATCCGCATCATCAATACTTCTTAGCGAAAAAACTCCATCAAGATTATTTCCATTAATTCGGGGCACAAAGGAATGGCTTCCTGCCGAATATAGAAGCTTATCGTATTCAAAACGTCGACCATCTTCTGCTATGGCGAGTTTTTCATCTATATCAATAGCACTTATCTGAACGCCAGTTAAAAGGTCAATATCTTTATCCTGATACCAGTTTTCCTTTCTAACCACCAGTTGATCTTTTGATATTTCACCAGCTATGTATTCATGCAAACGGATTCGTGCATAAAATGGGGTATTCTCATTAGTGACAATTGTGATTTGTGCCTGTGAGTCATTCTTTCTTATGTTTTCAGCAGCAGTAGTACCTGCAATACCATTTCCTATAATTAGATACTTGCTCTTTACCATTATTTTCAGCTCGTTCCATTATTAACACAGATACGTGACATGCCCACAGACACGGGGGCCTTATAACTATTCATTAGATACTAGCAACAAACTCTTCAAATTGAGATTGAGACATAGCACCCATTTTGACATCAGCAACTTCACCATTCTTAATTACAACTACAGTTGGAATTGATCTGATGCGAAATTGCGCAGCCAATTCACTTTCTTGTTCAGTGTCACATTTTGCAAAAAGGATGTTAGGATTGTCTGCATTTATCTTTTCTGCTACGGCTTCAAATGCCGGACCAAAAGCCTTACAAGGGCCACACCATGTCGCCCAAAAATCGATTATTACAGTCTCATATTTTTGAACTGCTTCTTCATATGCTTGTGCTGTGATATTAACAACTGCCATTTTCGTCTCCTTAAAATTTGGCTATTTTGTCGCGTCTTTTCAATATTTTCTAGTTAAAGAGAGTCCTATTGAATAGCGAGCAAATATATTATTTAAAATCTAGCGCAATAATCTCATTTTTAATAGAAGAAATGCCTTCCAAGTTTTAAAAAACCGCGCCAAATGTTGTTGCAATTATGCTTCAATTCTTTTTAAAGCCTTGGACACAGTATCCTTAGGAGATACCTTATACCAAGCTTCAATTATTGCACCCTGTTCATCAATTAAAAATGCAGAGCGTATTATTCCCATATAAGTCCTACCATACATCTTTTTTTCACCCCAAACTGAATACAGTTCGGCTACCGCATGATCCTCATCACTTAATAAGGAGAAGTTAATTCCATATTTTTCAGCAAATTTCTTCTGCTTATCAACCTTGTCCGGGCTTATACCTAAAACAGAAACATCCAGCTGATTAAGTTGCCCAAGATGATCATTAAGCAAACAAGTTTGTTTAGTACAACCAGGGGTATCAGCCTTGGGGTAAAAATAAACCAGCACCTTCTTGCCCTTTAAGTCAGCAAGGTTTATTTTAGTTCTATTGTGATCTTCTAAAGAAAACTCTGGAGCGGGATCGTCAATTTGTAAAACCATTGCAGTTCCTGTTAAAAAATTACTTGATAGAAAATATATTTCCTAGATATTAAAGAGCAAGGTAATATACCTTGCTCTTTAATTATGTATCCCTAGTAATTAACTACGCCTCAGCTTCAGCGCCTACTAGTGTGCCGATTTCCTGATCAATAAAGTATAGTGATTCACCGCCGGTACCAATGAGTTTGATTTTATCAAGCACTTTACCAAATAGAGCTTCCTCTTCCACCTGCTCAGCAACAAACCACTGCAAATAGTTAAACGTTGCCCAATCTTTCTCTTCATAAGCAACACTAACTAAGTCATTAATAGTGCTGGTTACAAACTTTTCATGTTCATATGCTTCTTCGAAAACGTCATGAATTGTTGCATAATTGTCTTTAGGCTTAGCAAGCTCACCAATTACAGGCATGGCACCTTTTTCACACATGTAATCGAAAATCTTATGCATGTGAGTCATTTCTTCTGTAGCATGCTCTCTAAAAAATGAAGCGCAATTTTCAAGACCCTGGCTATCGCACCATGCACTCATCTGCAGATAAATATTTGATGAAAAAAACTCTACGCCAATCTGGTCATTTAACTTAGATACCATTTTTTCGCTTAACATAATTTGCTCCATATAAAAATTGCTATTGCTCAACCAAAACAGTGCTATATAAAGGCATGAAATGACCAATTAGTCAATTTATAGCTGCAATATAAAGCCGTGCGTTTCAGCTGTGCAAAAAAAGAATCTATCAAATACATTAATGAGTAGATAGTAATATCAGGGGCAATCAAAGTAAAATCGATTGTTTATATTAAGATTATAGATTTTTTAGAACAACAGAAACAGTAAAGGCCTCGAATTTGCTTATATGTTCAGCAACTTTAGCAAGGCTGCTAATTGGTTTTAGCAAAATAATTTTAACCAGAAAATAGTTTATGAGGCCCAAAACAATTCCGGCAACAAGACACCCGGTGACAAACCAGATAAACATTCCTTCTTTCCAGTCCACAAAGAAACTGGCATATACAGGAAAAACTCCGCCCATAAGAATACCAAAGCCAAAAAAGGCCAGTAGCAGTCTCTTCAAAATTGAAATATTTACATCTGCCATTTATATTTTGATCCTATTATATGGTGCGTAAAAAAAGCTGTATTATTGGTATAACCCTATTAATGTGGCTCACTGATTTTAGTATAAGTAATCGATAAATCCGTGTTTATGTTTTGTATTTATCTATCTGGTTATGAAGATCTGTAATTTCACCTGATATAGAGGAAATATCTTTAGCTACATCATTGGTAAGTTTGTCACTAGCCTCTGCTATTTCTGAAATCAGAACTATATGTCTATTTATTTCTTCTGCTACTGCACTTTGTTCCTCTGTAGCACTAGTAATCTGCTGATTCATATCCGATAAAGAAATTGCAGAATTTTGGATCTGTTCCATAAGGTCCAGTGCCTCGATAGTCTGCCCTTTAACCTTATCCGCCTCAGCAAAACTGATATCCATAGAATTCACTGCCAGCTGAGCCTTATCCTGCAGTTGCTCTACAATAACCCTGATATCTTCTGTAGATTCAGCTGTTCTGGAGGCAAGCCCCCTTACCTCATCCGCAACAACTGCAAACCCTCTGCCATTATCACCGGCTCTTGCAGCCTCGATTGCTGCATTGAGAGCAAGCAGATTTGTTTGTTCGGCGATACCAATAATTACCTCAAGCACTGTACCAATACTCATGCTTTCTTTATGAAGCTGCTGAATAACCTCAGAACCTTTACCAACTTGTTGAGCTAAAGATTCCATATTACTAACTGTAGATTCAGAAATCAGTTTTTGCTCATGTATCAGTTTTACAACCGCATTACTGGAATCGAATACTTCCGTTGAATTCTTGGCAACCTCCTGCACCGCAGCAGCCATTTCGGTAATTGCCGTAGCTGCGCTGGATGTTTCATTTTTTTGTGTTACCGCCCCGGCTTGTAGCTCACCGGATGATTTTGAAACCCTTTCACCAGCGGCATTAGCACGATCCAGCCCACCGCCGATAATTTTAACTGCATCATCAAATTCACCGAGAATCTGATTAAAGGCCTCTGCCATCTCTACCATTTCACACGAACCTACCTCCGGCATACGCTTGCGCAGATCGTGATGCTGGCGAACCGAACGTACAATTCCAATCGATGCCTTAAGAGGTTGAAATGCTCTGTCAAGATATAGATATAACCCAGCAATTAATAACAAAATTACTGCAATCAACAGCAGATATTGCAATAACATATTTTCAGATTGTTTGTTAAAGAACTCGGTTCTATCTTCCACGGTTATCAAATTGGTAACATGTTTTCCATCCGCCCCTATTAACGGCAAAATAGATAAGCTGTAGTGCTTTTCACCAATCGTATGTTTGATAAACCGTTCTTCAGATAGATATTCAAAATCAATATCAAGCTCAGAAAAAAGTTTTGCGTTTGTTGACAATAAAATCTTGTTATCGAAATAAAATGCAGACTCAGCCCCTGAGCTTGCTTTAAAATCATCCAGTGCACGTTGAATATCACTTAAGTAACCCCCCACACCTTTTAATTTTCCTCTGGCATATATCGGGAAAGTAAATATAAACAACAGATCATCTTGATCCTTAATTATGCCATAGCGTGATTTACCATCTTCCACTGTTGCCAGAACTGTTGAGCTTTTTGCTAAGCCGCTCGATTCATAGGCGATAATCTGGCCATCTTTATCTGATGACCTGATAAATAAAATCTCGCCTTTTGAGTTTAACAGCATTGCTCTATCTGCAATTTCGGATGTCACTAAAGCTCTGAATGCTGCCCATGCTGGTTCCTGCAACCCTTCTTTATTATTTTTGCGAAGAGCATTCACAACTTTCCTGTCCCTGGTGAAGATATTCATACCAGATTTAACATGTACCGCTTCGCCAGATGCAACCTTTTTCCAAAGAGTTTCTTTTGCGTTTAAAGACAGGGTTTTATATTGCTCAAAATGCTCACTGTTACTAATCGAGCCACCTATAAAGAAAACTGCCGCAATTAGCAGTACTATAAAAATAGAAAATATAGTTACTTTTGCTTTTAATGACATCTCAACACCAAATATTTAATTGCGACAGCTAGCTTTCAAAATCTCAGAACAAGTTACTCAACCGGATAACCAACCTTTTTCCAAACTGGATAACCTTCGCGGTAGTAATAGACTTTTTTGTACCCCCAGCTAATAGCCTTTTTGGCCGCTGCGGCGCTTAACGGACATTTGAGACCGTTACAGTAGATTACTACACCTTCATCAACACCAGCTTCTGCCATTAGAGCTTTCTTGGTAAATCCACCATTTTTATAATCTAGAAGAATAGATCCAGCTATTCTTCCTGCATCAGAAAGGGTCTTAAGACGAACATCCACAAAAAGTGTTTCTTTATCGAATAATGCTTTTGCTTCTTTGGTATCAACGGTTTTAGCACCTTCAACAGATTCAACTGACATTTTTGCCTCGCCAGCGAATACCGATGCAGATAACAGCATTACAATAATTGATGAGATAAATTTAAACTTCATAACATAACTCCATTTATCGAGGTAGATTTTAACTTGGTGGTTAATTATCAGCGCACCCTGAAATACCCTTTTGCAGTTCTTCCTTAAGCACCCAACCAAAACCACAGCAAGTCTCCTTATGGCCTTTTTCAATAATACCAACCTCAATCCAAAGCTTGTTCTCATCTATTTGTTTCAGGTAATCACCCTTTTGGGTTCGATAAACAATAGATGAGTTGCTTTGAGGCTCGTACCTTAAAATCAGCTCATTATCACTACAAATATGGTAGATAATTCCTGTTTTTGCAATGCAATTTGGGGGACAAATAAAGAAAAAACTTAAAATAACCAATAATATAGATCCTGCCTGTATTGAATTTTTTTGTTTATTCATAAGCAGTTTAATTCGACTGAAGATAAAGCTATTCATATGCACACCATAAAAACTTGTAATATCAAAAACTGAATCGGGTCCTTAAATATATATTGTCGTTTTTATCAAATTGCCCCCAAAAAGTATGAGTACCACTTCCATAAAACACATTTGCACCAGCAGCAATACTCCAGATATCATCAATTCGATATGATATTGCTGGTCTTATATAACCGTCATTATCTGTAGGGGAAATAAAAGCAAATATAGAAATGTTCAGATTATCCCTGTATGCGCGGTAATTTACTCTTGTGGTAACCCAGTGTTTGGATTCATCTTGCTCATTTCTTGGAAACATAGATGCATTAAGCAGTTCATCATAATCAAGGGTATGTTCTATGTAGTACTGCAATCCAAATGTAAGTTTTGCAATAACTTCCGCTTCATAACCCAGCAAAAACCTGAGCTGATCATTCGGAACAAGCGGATTTGCACTGTCTTGATCTTGTATTGACTGATAATAGCTGATTTCAGCATTCGCAATTCCACTCCAAAGCGATGAACGGATACTAGCACCATAGTCATTAAGACGCGCAAAGGTTGGGTTTCCGCTTGTATCAATAGCTGTAGGTTGCCCCCAGAAACCTCGGTACCCGTAAAGAGCCCACTCTATTCCATCTATGCTGTCATAAATTCTAATCGCAATCTCACCATTGGATAGCTTTTCGCTAGGATGCTGAGGCAAGATCTTAGGTGGTGCAGCTATGATATTCCCAGCTATTGAAGAAAAATATGAGAAGCGTTCACCATCGATATAGATATCCGGTTCAAATTCCGGCATCCAGATAAAATCAATATTTACAGCGCTTCCAAAATATCCGAGCTTGATTGCATCAGATGGTGCCTTTAAATATTCAAGGTCGCGTCCAGAAAAAAAAGACTGATAGTCCTTGGGAAAGATATCATTTAGAAAAATCAAATCTCCGGTTCCCCAGGTCAAAACTTGTCTACCTGCAGAAATATCGACAGAGTTCCAGGAGTATTGAGCTGTGGCTTCTCTGATTTTTAGCTTGTTCTCATCAACTGCACCGTCGGCATGGACATCACCTTTTAGTGAGAGATCAATATCACTCCATAAATAAGACAACTCTAGCCTGGCCACAATTTCTGCCAGGGAAAAATCACCATTGGTATCAGCAGGGTTACCATCGGTATATGAACCCAAACCTGCCTCCAGAAAACCATGGACCTCTACTGCATCCTGCTCATCTTCTTCCCATTCGTCATCCCAGTCATCAGCGATGGCCGGAAAAGAAATCAAGAATACAAACAGAATTAACAAAAACCTTTCGGGCATATTATTTCCCTAACCACTTCCTAGGTGGATTACGCAATGATCTTTCGGTAAATATATCAGCAGGGACACCAGCATTGTATTTAACTCCCTTGAATTCCATGAGCGTATAGCCACCAGTCTGAATATCGGATATTTTAGATCTGACTACGGTTTGAAAACCCTGAATGTTTTCAAGCTTTACTGTTTCCACAGAGCGGTATAGCTTTCCAACCTTGTTATAGTACTCGATCTTGTTTGGAATAAATGTCACCTTATCGATCCAAAGTTTATAGGATGCAAATTCAACACTCTCAGGCTGTTTAGGTGTGTTTTCGACAATGTATTCCTTGTCTGTAGTATCAATCAGTTTATGCTCATCTTCATCAAGACCACGCCCTGAGACATCCTCATAAAAGAAATGGGAGCCAATAAAACTGGTACGTTTGTCCCCAGCAGCAATTCTTTTTACCAAATCAATACTTGGAAGATACAACCATCTATCATCGTCTTTACCAATATGTTTTGCCACCATAAATACTGTATCGCGCACATCAGCAGGCTTGGTAAATTTGATTAAGAAATTCTGATCTCCACCTTCGTTAACATCCTTTCTGACCATATTAAACTGGCGCCTTTGCTTCTTGCCGTTTTTATCAACAATTGTCATGCGAACCTTGGCCTGCCCATCATCACCTGCATAGTAAGACGCCAGATTTGCAAAACGCACGATAAAATTAACATCGGTAAAGTCTTCGGCATTGGCGAATAAAGAAAATCCAAGTAAGACCATTAGTACAGGCAACTGTTTCGAATGAAACATTAAATTATTCATATCAAACATCCTCTCTATCTGAAGTTTTATCATTATCACTTTCCTGAAAATCAACCAGCTGAGAAGCTGCTTCATCTACATCAGTTTCAGCTAGTGACATAGTAGCTAAAATCTTATTCCTGAAAATTACTACAATGGCAGGAAGAATAAACAGTGTTACAACAGATGATATTGCCATGATAGAGGCCAGAAAAAACCCAACGGTGATGTAAGGAACCAATGGCGCCAGAAGTAAGGGTGTAAAGCCAACGGCGATGACGATAGCATTGCGACTGATAGCCCGCGCTGGTTCAGCATACAATTTCCCGATGGTTTCATTCCAGTCATTTGTATTCGCATTAATATCACGCATGCGCTGAATATAGTGGATGGCAAAATCAACTGACAACCCAAGGGTCAGAGATGAAAGTACGGCGACTGGCATATCATAGTTTTTACCCACTAAGCCTATGACTCCGTAGATAAATGTAATTGTTACGCTCAATGGAATCATTGCCAACAGCCCGAATTTGATTGAACGGAAAAGCATCATCATCATCAATAGGACGATGATAAAAGAACCTAAAAGGCTCATAACCATTCCATTTACCATTTCTCCCTGCCAGATAACATTGATATAGGTCAGGCCGCCCCACTCCAGTTTTACACCTTTAGGCAGTGGATTGTTCTTAAGATAATCATCAACTGACTTTATAACAGCATCCATATCAACATTATCACCACTTTTTAACTGAATCCATATCGCAGCTGAGCCATAGTCAGGCGTAACCATATGCCACAAATCATTCGGTCTGTGGGACGATTGGAAACTAAGAACAGTTTGTGCAACAGCAGCTGAACTATCCGGTATCTGGTAATTCATTGGCTTACCGCCTTTTAATTCGCGATATACTGTCTTAACAAGGTCCGCAAATGAGTTAGTTTTACCAACCAGACCACTCTGCATTAGAGTACTCTGCAAATCCTCTAACAACTTTATTGATTCGGGTAACTGAAAATACTTGACCACTTTATATGTATCTTCTGCTCTATCAAGAATCTGTTGCCAAACTTTCTCTTCCGGCTCTTCAGATTCAAAGATCAGATCATCTACGATAGCTGTCATCTCTTCCAGCTGTTCAAGCGCAGATTTTCCGGAAAGGTTATGCTTAAGATTACCCCAGTCTTGGCTGATATCCACAGCTGGCTTTGCCTTTTCAACAATTTGATCGGCTGCTAGCAAGAAATCATCATACACTTCGTCATTAGACTCATTGTTTAAAACCAGAAATGCATTGTATGTGCCGGCAAAATGTTTATTCAGCACCTTATCAGCAATTCGAATCTCATGTTGTTGTTTAAACCAGCGCACAGGATTGTCGTTGATCTGAATTCTAGTTATGCCAAATATACTTATCACACATATGGCTGCCACTAACAGAACAATAGTCTTTGGAATATTAATTACTCCAAAGCCAATTCTTGGAAGAAGCTTAGCCAAACCAACATTCGACCCTTCTGCACTTGCAGCAGCATCAGCTAAAACCTTGAGCCTCCTCTGTGAAAGGCTAACAATAAACGCAGGGATAAAGGTTATTGTTAAGAAAAATGCTAGCAGTATTCCACCGGCCACAAATATTCCAAATACTTTTACCGGTGGAATTGGCGTGAATGCGAGTGACGCGAAACCCACGGCAGATGTTAGTGACGTATAAAGCATCGGCGTAAACAAGTGGCTCATAACTTCTTCAACAACCTGAGAGGGATCATCTCCATCACGGTACCTGTCGGAGAATTCAGACAGAATATGAACCGAATCAAGCACCGCTATCGGCATCAAGAAAATTGGGATCATCGAGCTCATAATATGTACTGTATAGCCAAGTCCGATCAGCACTCCCATGGTGCAAACCACTGTTACAACAGCCATTATCATTGGGGCAGAGATCAAAGTAACACTACGAAAGAAGAACCACATCAAAATAAATATTACCAACCCGGCTAATGGTGCAGATATCGACATTTGTGTAAACATCTCTACCCCAAATGTATCCTCCGCAACAGGCAAGCCGGTAATATACAGTTTGTCATCAGGCGCTGGTTTTAGGTCCGCAATAATTTGCTTTATTTCAGTGGCAACTCGATGGCTTTCGTGTTTGTCGGTCAATGGCACATAAATAGCTGTGGCCTTGCCATCTTCAGAAACCAAGGTATTTTTTAGTAATGGAAGATTTAAAACCGCCTGTTTGATTTGCTGTGCTTGCTCAAGCCCCGTGGGTGGTGTTTGCATCATCCATTGAAACCTAATGACTCCCTCACCTTCCTGTGTAATATTATCTACTGTACTGACAGACATAACATCAGGTGCGACGACACTCTTGATGCTTATAATACGCGAAGTTAGATGTCTCAATAAACTAAGTGAATCTGGATTAAAAACTCCATCTTTGCCTTCATTTACCAAGCCAACAACTATTGAATCGCTCAGATTAAAGCGCTTTTTGATCTGATTATGCAGAACCCGATCTTCCTGTTGTTCAGAAAGCATGTTCTCCGGGTCTGTATCAACCTTGATTTTTGGTATTTGCCACACCAGAAACAGTGTAATTGCAAAAACTGCAGCAAAAACGAACTCTGGATAGCGTAATGAAAAACTAATAATTCCTTTTCTCATATAACCCCCAAGTACTGAAAGCACATATTTATAGCGCTACTTAATAAAGATAGTAGCGCTATGGGTTATTATCCAGCCTGTTTTTTAACGGCCTCCATATCAAGTTCTTGTATTTTTTCAACCAGTTCGGTTAACGCAGCTTCCGGTAGCATACCGGATTGATTAAAAACTAATGAACCTTGCTTAAAAACCATTACTGTAGGTATAGAGCGAATCCTAAAGGCTCCAGCCAACTCTTGTTCATCCTGCGTATTGCACTTAGCAAAAGCCACATCGCTATATTTTTCGGAAACCTTTTCAAAAGTTGGCCCAAATGCCTGGCACGGGCCACACCATGGAGCCCAAAAATCTATTATTACTATCTCGTTATTCTCAAGGGTTTGGTGATGGTTATCTTGTGTTAACTCAAATGTTGCCATGCTAATCTCCAAATGTTGCAATTGTAATAATGTAACAGTAGCACAACAGCCTTAACGTTACAATATTACACCAACAACTGTCGCATTATGCCCTCAAATTGATTTGCAAGTCACACTACAGAATATTAATCAGCATTTTTAAAATAAAACCAACAACTGACTGATTTAGTGTCTAAAATTATTATATTAATTACTGGTATTTGCGATGAAAAAATGGAAGACAATTACACCGTAGATAGAATTGAGGCCGACAAAACCCAAATCCTCTATTCCAACATGGCATCCGGGATTATTGGACATACTGTCGTTACTGCTTGCATAGCTATAATGTTTTACAGTGTTATTCCGCCATCAAAAATCGTAATCTGGGCCTGCTTTTCAGTATTTGTTGCGTTATACAGATTAACCACCCTGTACAACTTCAATACAAGTACCGATAAAAGCATCAAAGCGATGCATTACTGGCGCCGAATATTTCTTGTCGGAGTGATTTTAGCTGGTTCGGTATGGGGATTGGCCGGTATTTTATTGTTTCCAGACAACTCGGTATTTCATGAATTCTTTTTAGTTCTGCTTATTGTAGGAATGACCGCAGGTGCTATGGTAATGTCGGTTGTTAAGACTGCGATGATATCATTCTATCTGCTTGCTATTCTTCCTATATCAATACGCTTTTTGATAATTGCCGAACAAAATAATGTTATAACTGGCTTAATATTACTGTTTTATATGATAATGATGATGGTTGCAGTAGTTCGCTACAACAAAGTAATATCCACATCACTGGAACTAAGACATAAAAACGATGAGCTCTTAGCATCATTGAAGATAGAAAAGGAAAAAGCATTGGAAGCAACAGCAGCCAAGAGCACTTTTCTTGCCAATATGAGCCATGAAATCAGAACCCCAATGAATACTATTATTGGGATAACCGAGCTAATTCAACGTACTAAACTTAGCAAAAAGCAGGAAGACTACTTACACAAAATCGACACTTCTTCGCATGCCCTGCTTGGTATTATAAATGATATTCTTGATTTTTCTAAGATTGAAGCCGGCAAGTTAAATATCGAACATACCAATTTTAATCTTAACGACATAGTTGATCGCATAACTGATATATTTGCAGGCAAAGCCGCAGAAAAGCAAATAGAGCTGATTATTTTTTGCGAATCAGATGTACCTGTACACCTAAGCGGAGATCCACTTAGGATTGAACAGGTCCTGATTAACCTAACTAATAACGCCATTAAATTTACAGAAATTGGTGAGGTGATACTAAAGATATCGCTGGTAAAGAGCTTAAATGAAAAGGCCATTATTAATTTTTCTGTAAGTGATACCGGAATTGGAATGACTAATGGACAAATGACCAAATTATTCCATTCCTTTACACAGGCAGATGATTCAACAACCAGAAAGTATGGCGGTACCGGATTAGGACTTAGTATCTGCAAAAACCTTATCGAGTTGATGGGAGGTGATATTGCGGTTAAAAGTAAGCCTGAGAAAGGTAGTACGTTTTCTTTTTCGCTTGAACTGCAAACGATTTCAGAACCCAAACAAATTCCTTCAATTGATTATAAAAGCATGCGCAATATCAAGGCGCTTGTTGTCGATGATAACGAGCCAACTGCCACATACATCACTGATTCATTACTAAACCTTGGAATAGAAGCTGAATTTGTCCTTTCAGGGAAAGAAGCTCTTAAAAGGCTACCTTTATCCACAAAAGATACTAAACCTTTCGATATGGTATTAATTGATTGGCAAATGCCATACTTGAATGGATTAGAAACTGTTGAAATTATCAGAAATGACAGCCGCTATGACGACTTGGTTCTAGTCATGATGACAGCCTATAACGATGAAGATGTCTCTACCAAAGCAACTACCCTTGGAGTAAGTCACTTCTTAACCAAGCCAATCAAACAATCTACGTTGATCGACTCAATAGCTTCAGAGCTATTTGGAGATAAAGAGAAGCTATGCCTTAAAGAGGAAAGCAATGAACACCTTATTCCCGAAATACAAGGTGCAAAAGTATTGCTTGTTGAAGATCATGAAATAAACCGAGAAATTGCCAATGAGCTACTAACTGACATTGGTTTGATCGTTGAAGTAGCAGCAGATGGACTAGAAGCATTTGAGAAAATTAAGGGGTCTAATTTTGATTGTATTCTAACAGACATCCATATGCCGAATATGAGTGGAGACCAACTAGCGAAAACATTAAGGTCAGACCGTAAATTTAAGTCACTGCCAATTATTGCCCTTTCTGCTGACGTTATGCCTGAAAACAAAAAACAATACCTAGCTGCAGGAATAAATGACTATGTTTCAAAACCCATTGATACCAGAGAACTTAGCAAAGTTCTAATCAAGTGGTTATCAAATAATCACCAATATACCTCCCCCCCACCCCCTCAAGATGAGCCCACAAAAAGAGCAAATACTATAACCACAAAACAAACTACCGCAGCTAATTTAGCGAGCATTCAAGGCATTGACGCTGAAAAGGCTTTAAAGATGCTCGGTGGTCGTAGCGCCCTATTAACCAGAACATTATTAGGTTTTTATAATGACTATAAAGATAGTGGTGAAAAAATTGAGTCACTTATTAACCAAGACAAGCTAACGGAAGCAAAAAGATATGCGCATACCATCAAAGGCTTAGCCGGTACCATTGCAGCAACAGAATTAATTGAAATCGCTTCTCAAATACAATATGCCATAAACGATAATGAACTGAAAAATATAGATGAACTTATAGATAACTATAAAAAATCAGCCTCCATTCTCTTTGACTCAATTAAATCAAATATTAAACCCCACTAATTTTTTCGAAGTAAGAAAAAACTAAATACCCCCCTGCAAACCATGCTCAATTTGAGTGCACAAAAATGTGCACTGCTACTTTTTGCTCACAATTACAGAGCACAACAAAACTGATACAAAACCATCAAAACCTGCATTTTACATTATATTACAGCATGTTACAGACTTGGCACACCTAATGCAAACACCCAAGTAAGTGCAACTTTTGCAATGTTAGTAAATTAATAATGCCAGGAGCATAACAATGAAGATGATAACAGCAATCATAAAACCATTTATGTTAGACAACGTCAGGGAGGCTTTATCTGATATTTCGGTTCAGGGTATAACGGTCACCGAGGTAAAAGGATTTGGCAGACAAAAAGGGCATACCGAGCTGTATCGTGGCGCCGAGTATGTTGTTGACTTCCTACCAAAGATCAAAATTGAAGCGGCAGTATCTGATGATATGTGCGACCAGGTCGTGGATGCAATCAGAAATACTGCAAACACGGGCAAGATTGGTGACGGTAAGATTTTCGTTACCGAACTTGAACAGGTAGTAAGAATCAGAACTGGCGAATCCGGTCCTGAAGCTCTATAGGCTTTAACACTCATCTTAAGGCTTAAGAACGGCCAGAGATTCAGAACTTAATTTTTTAGGAGAAGTACAGTGGAAAATCAAATTTTTGAACTTCAATATGCGATCGATACCTTTTACTTTTTGATATGCGGTGCATTAGTAATGTGGATGGCTGCTGGTTTTGCCATGCTAGAATCAGGCCTGGTTCGTGCCAAGAACACCACAGAAATTCTAACCAAGAACGTAGCGCTATATTCAATAGCATGTATTATGTATATGGTCTGCGGTTACGCGATTATGTATGACGGCGGATTCCTGCTAGACGGAATCATGGGGGGCGAAGACTTCGTTAAAGAAGCATTGGCATCATCTGCAGAAAATGGCTTTGATGGTGATTCAGTATATTCTGCAGCTTCAGACTTCTTCTTTCAGGTTGTATTCGTAGCAACGGCTATGTCGATCGTATCGGGTGCAGTTGCGGAAAGAATGAAGCTTTGGGCATTCCTTGGTTTCGCAGTCGTATTAACCGGATTTATCTACCCACTTGAAGGTTCATGGACCTGGGGTGGCAATGATGTATTCGGTATCTTCAACCTTGGCGACCTAGGTTTCTCAGACTTTGCAGGTTCAGGTATTGTACACTTAGCAGGTGCTTCTGCAGCACTTGCGGCAGTGCTACTACTTGGTCCGCGTAAAGGCAAATACGGTAAAGACGGATCAATTAACGCGATCCCTGGCTCTAACCTACCTCTTGCTGCACTAGGTACATTTATCCTGTGGATGGGCTGGTTTGGCTTTAACGGTGGTTCAGTGCTAAAACTTGGCGATATCGCAAACTCTCACTCAGTAGCAATGGTATTCCTAAACACGAATGCTGCCGCAGCAACCGGTTCGATTGCAGCACTACTTCTTGCAAGACTTTGGTTCGGCAAAGCTGATTTAACTATGCTACTTAACGGTGCGCTTGCAGGACTTGTAGTTATTACTGCAGAACCTTCAACACCAACACCTCTAATGGCATCTATCTTCGGTGCAATTGGCGGCATAGCTGTAGTTGCTTCTATCGTAACTATAGATAAGCTAAAAATCGACGACCCTGTTGGTGCTATTTCAGTGCACGGTGTTTGTGGTCTAATTGGTCTACTACTAGTACCGGTAACTAACGACGGTTCGACTTTTGTAGGCCAGATTGTCGGCGCTCTAACCATCTTCGCATGGGTATTCGGTACCAGTATCGTAGTTTGGGCAATTCTGAAAGCTGTAATGGGCATCAGGGTAAGCGAAGAGGAAGAGTACGAAGGTATGGACCTTGCGGACTGTGGTATGGAAGCATACCCAGAGTTCACCTCTGCAAAATAAAAGCTCTACTTTTAAAACTCAATAAAAACCCGGCTTATGCCGGGTTTTTTAAGTATATAATAGAGTAGTATTTATGACTTCCACAAACCGTGTAAATTGCAGTACTCTCTCGCAACAATATCAGTAGCATCGGTTTTAAAGAATGCGACAGGTTCATCGCCAGGATTCAGATATTGCCTGAGAACAGTATCCCCGGCAATAAGCTCGATCCACTCGATATAGTGCTCTTCCTGCATTGGGTGAGCAACTTCACCAACAGTGATTTTATATCCACCAGCTATCTTTTCAATAACGGGAACATGTTTTTCTGTTGCTGCATCTGTTGTATTTTCATTCAATAGATTCATTGATTGACCACAACATGCTAAACCACCAGCAGATCCATGAACAACTTCAACAATGTTACCGCATAAATCACACTTGTATACTTCGTCTCTTAAAGCCATAAAAACTCCTCTTAGTAATTTTCACCAAATAGTTCAAAATGAGCTTGAGGGTGAACGCAGGCTGGGCATAATTCTGGTGCTGCATCTCCCTGGTGTAGATAACCACAGTTTAGACATCGCCAAGTAACAATTCCATCCTTCTGAAAAACTTTACCTTCCTCAATATTTCTAGCCAGGTCTCTGTAACGCTTTTCATGCTGCTTTTCAGCAATTGAAATCGCATCGAAGGCATCAGCAACCTTATCAAAGCCTTCTTCTCTTGCTGTTTTGGCAAATTCTGGATAAAGTTCAGTCCACTCTTCGTTTTCTCCGCAAGCAGCGGCCTTCAGATTTTCACAAGTAGAACCAATTATACCTGCTGGAAAACACGCAACAATTTCAACATCACCACCTTGCAGAAATTTAAAAAAACGCTTTGCATGCTCTTTTTCCTGGTCAGCAGTCTCTTCAAAAATCTCTGCGATCTGCCTGTATCCTTCTTTTCTGGCCTTGGCAGCAAAATATGTATAACGGTTTCTTGCTTGAGACTCTCCTGCAAAAGCAGCCATTAAATTTTTTTCTGTCTTAGTACCCTTGAGTTCCATCATTTACTCCTATATGTGCTTAATTAACGAATTGGCCGTTGCTAAACACATAATACACAATATACGCCATCGCTGGTGAAATAAAATTAAATAAATTGAATACTAAGATTGATTAAATTGATCTAGATCAAGGTTGCTTTTTTCCCCTTACATATCATTATTGACATATATTTATCTGAGGTAATAACTATGAAACGCAAGATTATTGAAATTGATGAAGAGCTTTGTAATGGATGCGGCATTTGCGTGCCTTCCTGTCATGAAGGAGCGATACAGATAATTAATGGCAAAGCCAAATTAATTGACGATAAATTTTGCGATGGTTTGGGTGATTGCCTTAACGACTGCCCGCTTGGTGCTATCAAAATTATTGAGCGCGAAGCTGCCGAGTATGATGATGAAGCTGTACAGGAACACCTTACCAGTTTAAAAAAGCAGCAAGAAACACGAAGTGCTGCAAAAAAACCTAGTGCCGAACATGGTTGTAGCGGTGGCTGCCCGGGATCTGCTAGCAAAGTTATTCAGAAAAAGGGTAAGAATGAAAGTGATAGCTGCGCTAATGATGACGGGGCAGGATCCGATACCCCATCGGAGCTAACCCAGTGGCCTGTGCAACTGCACCTGCTTTCCCCTTTGGCACCATTCTTCCATGACAAGGAACTTATAGTTGCCGCAGACTGCGTTGCCTTTGCTATGGGCAATTTTCATAATAAACTTCTAAAGAATAAAGCCGTTGCAATTGCCTGCCCTAAACTGGATGACACTACTCCATACTTAGATAAGTTAACGGCTATCCTCCAGCACAACAATGTAACCAAACTCTCGGTTGCGATTATGGAGGTTCCTTGCTGTCGCGGGCTTGGAACACTGGCTAAACAGGCTTTGGATAATTCCGGAAAGGATATACCATTTTCGGTTATTACTGTATCAGTGGATGGGCAGGTTATTCGTTAAACGAAACCGCATACCTTGTATCAGTTATCGAATTCACATTGTCACCAACCGCCTTACGGTAGAAGCGCAAAAACCTCTTATAATATGGTTTGTAAAACTTTTCTTTATAACTGTGATAATTCATCACAGCCTTATCCCAGCTTTTTGAACGCTTATAGTTTTCAAGAAGAATTGAAATAGCAGCATAAACGTTTTCTAACGGAGACGTTGACTGCCATAAGGTATCAAAGCGATCTTTATGTATAGAATATTCGATCTGCATTGGCCCTACTCCAAATGAAACCCCTTCCTCTTGGAGATACTTAATAGCCTCATACATCTCCTGCCTGGTTTCAAAGCGATACGGCTTACTGATTGTATTTAGTGACCATGGCCATGGCCATCCCTTGTAATTTGATTCTGTCATTGCAATAGCGTATAAAACCCCGTCCGGGACACCAAACCTACGTTCCAGAAGATTGTAAAACATTACAAAATCCATACAACTCCAGTCTCCGGCGGCCTGAAAACGTGCTGTCCATTCCAATTCAGATAACCAGGCACTATCAACTGTTTTGGATTCGGTATCAAATGATGCAAAACCTTTTTTAAGCGCTTGCCTTGCATAATTAATCCAACCCTTATCACCTTTAAGATAGGCACTAACTGCATTCCCCGGCGCAATATCTGTAATGGTATCCAGGTAAAGCGAGTCGCCAGCTTCGACAAAAGGCTGACCGCTACAGTTCATCCCTGTTTTCTTGATTCCAGCAATCCTGATTATTTTTTCTTGATGGCTTGAGTCTCTTACCTTGATATTTGCTACATCAAGTACATCAGTAATCAAAAACTCTTGCTTATAATGGGATTCATGAAAAAAATGACTAGCATGTAAATCATGACTTGAAATAAGAGAATATACGACGATTACTACCGATGTAATAAGCGGTAAGCCCGAGAAAAAATTATTTAGAGATAAAGTATATATCTGCAAATGCATTGCATATCCCATATTATTTCTTTGTACAATAAAAAAGCCTGGTTATCTTATATGGGTAGGCAGCCACTCACCAGCAACCCTACGCCTGTTAACCATTGCTCTTCTGTCAGCTTTAGTTGGCCCGGTTATAAATCTTATAAATTCTCGCCGGTCATTAGTATTTTCACGACGATCTTTCTTTCTTCTGTCGACACCAATCCATCTTTGGTCAATTACTTCTACCATCTTTGTTCTCCCATAATCATATAATTATTAGACGGAAATATTATCTATATGGCTGGACAAACAAAGGTGCAATTATAATACACCACACACCATTTCCACACATTGACTATATTACCTTTTGCTTATGTAAAAGTAAACATATTATTAATCCTCATTTTACATGTGATTACATTCAAGTAAATAATAGTTTTGTTGCAAAGTTAGAAAACTATTGATTTAGGATATAAAAAAAGGGCCTAGAAAGACCCTTTTAAAATAATTATATTTATGAAACTTAAGCTTCGGTAGGTTCCTGCTCTTCAAGAAGAGCTTTCATGCTAAGTCTGATACGCCCCTGACGATCAACCTCAAGAACTTTAACCTTAACAACCTCTCCTTCTTTAAGCTTATCTGTTACCTTCTCAACTCTTTCATTGCAAATTTGAGAGATATGAACAAGACCATCTTTACCAGGAAGAATGGTTACAAAGGCACCGAAATCCATAATCTTAGTCACAGGGCCTTCATATGTCTTACCAACTTCAACCTCTGCGGTAATAAGCTCGATACGCTTTTTCGCTTCTTCACCAGCAGCCTGATCAACCGAGGATATCTTAACCAAACCTGAATCATCAATATCAACCTCAGCACCTGTTTCTTCGATAATAGATCTGATGGTTGCACCGCCTTTACCAATTACATCGCGAATCTTATCCTTGTCTATAGTCATAGCGATGATTCGTGGAGCAAATTCAGACATATCACTACGTGGCTCTGAAATTACTTCATTCATCTTTTCAAGGATGTGCAAACGGCCCTCTTTAGCTTGATCCAGCGCGATAGCCATGATCTCTTCGGTAATACCGTTGATTTTGATATCCATCTGCAAAGCAGAGATACCATCTACAGTACCGGCAACTTTAAAGTCCATATCACCTAGATGATCTTCATCACCCAGGATATCTGACAGCACAGCAAATGAGTTTTCTTCTTTAACAAGGCCCATTGCGATACCAGCAACAGGTGCCTTGATTGGTACACCAGCATCCATTAGAGACAAGCTTGTACCACAAACTGAGGCCATTGAACTTGAACCATTAGACTCGGTAATTTCAGATACTACACGCAGAACGTACGGGTAGTTTTCCATATCCGGAAGAACAGCCTGAACACCACGGCGAGCCAGACGACCGTGACCAATCTCACGACGCTTAGGGCTTCCGATCATACCGGTTTCACCAACGCAGAATGGAGGGAAGTTGTAGTGCAGCATGAACGGTTCTTTCTTTTCACCTTCAAGTGCATCAATAATTTGTGCATCTCGCGATGTACCAAGAGTAGTAACAACAATCGCCTGTGTTTCACCACGTGTAAACAGCGCAGAACCATGAGTTCTTGGTAAAACACCAGTCTCAACTGTGATCTTTCTTACGGTTCTTGTATCACGACCGTCGATTCTTGGTTCACCAGAAAGGATTCTGCTACGTACGATGTTCTTTTCCAGAGATGAAAGTGCGCCCTGAACAGCGTCAGCAGAAAGCTCACCCTCTTCTGTTATCAGCTCAGCAACAGTTTCATCTTTAGCAGCAGCAACCTTCTCCTGGCGTTCCATTTTATCAGCAACTTTGTATGCTTCTTCAAGCTTAGCCTTAGCAGCCTCTGCTACTGTATTAGCCAAAGCTTCATCTTTTACAGGAGGCTCCCAATCCCATTTCTCTATTGTATTCATACCGGCAAATTCAGCTACGGCCTGAACAACAGTCTGCATCTCTTTGTGACCAAACATTACCGCACCAAGCATTACTGACTCAGGCAGTAGATTTGCTTCAGACTCAACCATAAGTACTGCTGACTCAGTACCTGCAACCACAAGATCTAGATCAGAATCTTTTAGTTCAGTAAAAGTTGGGTTTAACATGAATTGACCATCTTGATAACCAACTCTTGCAGCACCAAGTGGGCCGTCAAACGGGATGCCAGAAATAGCAAGAGCGGCTGAAGTACCGATCATTGCTGGAATATCAGGGTCAACCTCAGGATTTAGAGAAACAACAGTAGCAACTACTTGTACTTCATTCATAAACCCTTTTGGGAATAGCGGGCGAATTGGTCTATCGATAAGGCGGCAAGTTAAAGTTTCTTTTTCTGATGGGCGCCCTTCGCGTTTGAAAAAACCGCCAGGAATCTTACCAGCTGAGTACGTTTTTTCCTGGTAATTTACTGTGAGCGGGAAAAAATCTCTTCCTTCAGTATCACCCTTCTTACCTACTACAGTTACCAGAACGGAAGTACCATCCATATCTACAAGAACAGCAGCAGTTGCCTGACGAGCTATACGCCCGGTTTCAAGAGTTACTTTCTTATCACCAAATTGAAATTCTTTGATTATCGGTGTCACGAATTATTTCCTTTTGTTAGTTTAATTTACTGATTCAGCGAATCATTTTTGTAAAAAAATCTGAACCATTTTTTGCTGTTTCAGGAACTCTTCGTGGTGTATTGCACATAAGGTTAATCCATTAAAAAGCTCTCGGTGGCTGAATAACAACACCGATTAACTAAAAACTTTTCTATGAACCAATCCTATGCACACTACTTCCATTTTGAATTGCCTGTAACAGGCTGGTGAATAAAACTTCCGGTTTCTCCAGGGCAAAGTCCAGATACACCGGAAGTTTAAGATATTACTTACGCAGTCCCAAACGTTGTATCAAAGTTTGATAACGCTCAACATCCTTCTTCTTAAGATAGTCTAGCAGTTTTCTACGCGCATTCACTATTCTTAAAAGACCTTGTCTTGAATGGTGATCATGCTTGTGCTCACTAAAGTGAGACGATAAATCATTGATTCTAGCGGTTTGCAGTGCGATCTGTACCTCTGGAGACCCAGTATCGCTAGCATCACGCTGGTAATCTTTAACGATTTGTACCCTTTGCTCTTTCGTTAAAGCCATTGTTTACTCCTGGTTAAGTTAATATAAGCGGGGTATTCTAGCTCAGTTGAAACATAAAAGCATCTATTTTTATTTATGATTAATTGATTGATTTCAAAGAATTAACAATTTTTGCAAAAAAAAACCCGAATGAATAATCATCCGGGTTTATATCAATGGATTCCATTGTACTTAAAACGTCATGAACCAAAATACTTCAGCAGTACCCCTGCCGCTACTGCAGAACCGATAACCCCTGCAACATTTGGCCCCATCGCATGCATAAGCAGGAAGTTTTGTGGGTTCGCCTCAAGACCTACCTTATTGGATACACGCGCAGCCATTGGCACCGCGGACACACCTGCCGAACCGATAAGAGGGTTGATCGGAGTACTGCTTAGTTTATTCATGATCTTGGCCATGATCACACCACAAGCGGTACCGATACCGAATGCCACAATACCCAAAGCAAGAATCTTCAAAGTATCAAATGCCAGGAACTCACCGGCTGAAAGCTTAGAACCAACAGAAAGACCGAGGAAAATGGTCACAATGTTGATAAGTGCGTTCTGAGTGGTATCACTCAAGCGATCTACCACACCACTCTCTTTCATGAGATTACCAAAGCAGAACATACCAAGTAGTGGTGCTGCATCCGGCAGAAGTAGAGCAACCAGCAGAAGTAGTACAATCGGGAACATTATCTTTTCGGTCTGCGACACCGGTCTTAGCTGGGTCATCGCAATCTTACGCTCATCTTCTGAAGTAAATAGCTTCATAATTGGCGGCTGAATCATCGGAACCAGTGCCATGTATGAATATGCAGCTACTGCAATCGCACCAAGAAGATGCGGAGCAAGCTTGGTTGCAACATAGATAGCAGTAGGACCGTCAGCGCCACCGATAATACCGATAGCAGCAGCTTCCTGACCGCTAAACTCAATTGCTATCGCACCTAACAGGGTGGCAAAGATACCGAATTGAGCAGCTGCACCCAACAGCAGAGTCTTCGGATTAGCCAGCAGAGGACCAAAATCGGTCATCGCACCCACTCCCATAAAGATCAGCAGTGGAAATGCACCTGTTGTCAGACCAACTGTATAAAATAGATAAAGTACACCGTCTGTGAAATTTGCTTTCTTAGCAGTGCTATCCAGCGCTTTAACCTTGGCAACATCATTTCCTTTGACATATTTATATGCCTCTTTACACAACCTACCATTTTCACACTGATTTAGAGCACTTCCTAAGGTGCCTCTGATGTCGATCACAAGCTTGGACAGTTTGTCATCACCCCTATTCTGAGCTTCTTTCGGCAACATTGAAAAATTAAGCGTTGCTACAGCTTCATCGGTTAGATTTTTGGTTGCAGCAAACTGCTCAACCATTTCAACTTCATATTGCATTGCCCTATGCAAAGCAACACTCGAAGCCGAATCAGCCAGACCGGCAACCGGGATATTTGAAAGAATTGCACCAAAACCGATTGGTACCAGTAGTAATGGCTCAAAACCTTTCTTGATGGCCAGAAATAGCAAAAGCAAACCTACTGCCAACATAATGGCCTGGCCAATACCTATATTAGCTATCCCAGAACCGTAAATAAGATTTAACACATTTTCCATTGGATATAATCCTCTAGCGATTAGACCCCGGCTAACCGGGGTCTAGCTTTTTTATTACGAATTAAGCTAAGGTCAGAAGAGTATCGCCAACAGCAACAGTATCGCCTTCTTTGACGCAGATATCTGCGATAGAACCGGCCTTGCTGGCTCGAACTTCTGTTTCCATCTTCATCGCTTCAAGAATGATGATTACATCACCTTCATTCACTTGCTGACCAACTGATACAGGAATCTTATGAACGTGGCCACCGAGAGGAGCAGGAATAGCTTCACCACCTGCAGCTCCAGCCGGTGCAGGTGCAGCAGGAGCTGATGCCGGAGTAGAAGCGCTAACTACAGGAACTGCAGCAGAAATTTGAGATATATCACCACCCTCTTCTACTTGAACTACATAACTGTGGCCAGCAACAGTTACTGTGTAAACGTCAGCACCGCTGTCAGTCTTTGTTGAAGCAGCTGCAGCAACCGGCTTAGCATCTTCAGCAGTTGGAACAGGCTCAAACGCATCTGGGTTACCACGGTTCTCAAGGAATTTAAGACCAACTTGTGGGAATAGAGCGTATGTAAGAACGTCATCAATCTCGTTTTCAGCAAGCTTGAACCCTTTCTCTTTAGAAAGATCTTTAAGCTCAGCTGTAAGTTTTTCAACTTCAGGCTCAAGCAGGTCTGCTGGACGGCAAGTGATAGCTTCTTTACCTTCAAGAACGCGAGCTTGTAGCTCTTTATTAAGCTCTGAAGGAGCGGCGCCATATTCACCTTTAAGGATACCAGCTGTCTCTTTAGTGATGCTCTTATATCTTTCACCAGTTAGTACGTTTAGAACAGCTTGTGTACCAACGATTTGTGATGTTGGGGTTACAAGAGGGATAAAACCAAGATCTTCACGTACACGTGGAATCTCTTCAAGTACAGCATCAAGCTTATCTGTAGCATTTTGCTCTCTAAGCTGGTTTTCCATGTTGGTTAACATTCCACCGGGAACCTGAGCAACAAGGATTCTTGAATCAACACCTTTTAGAGCACCTTCAAACTTAGCGTACTTCTTACGTACTTCACGGAAGTATGCAGCGATCTCTTCCATTAGGTTTATATCTAGACCTGTGTCTCTTTCTTGACCTTCAAGCATAGCAACAACAGTCTCAGTCGCTGAGTGACCGTATGTCATAGACATTGAAGAGATAGAAGTATCAACGTTGTCGATACCAGCTTCTGCAGCTTTTAGGTAAGTTGGAACAGATAGACCTGTTGTTGCATGGCACTGCATGTGAACAGGAATACTGATGTTTTTCTTAAGTGCAGTGATTAATTCATATGCTTCATATGGCTTAAGAAGGCCAGCCATATCTTTAATACATACAGAATGAGCGCCCATCTCTTCAATTTGCTTAGCAAGTGTACACCAAGACTCAAGTGTGTGAACTGGGCTTGTTGTGTAAGAAAGAGTACCTTGAGCGTGCTTTTCGTTCTCGATAACTGCTTTAATAGCTGTTTCAAGGTTACGTGGATCGTTCATCGCATCGAATACGCGGAAAACATCAACACCGTTAACTGCTGCTCTTTCTACGAATTTTTTAACTACGTCATCAGCATAGTGTCTGTAACCAAGAATGTTTTGACCACGGAAAAGCATTTGCTGAGGAGTGTTTGGCATTGCTGCTTTAAGCTGACGAATTCTTTCCCATGGGTCTTCGCCAAGGAACCTGATACAGGCGTCGAATGTCGCTCCACCCCAGGTTTCAAC
>QZLE01000153.1 GCA_004796365.1 Gammaproteobacteria bacterium
GTTGCAACGGAAACATTAAGGCTTTCAACCACCCCTTCCATAGGGATTTTAACCAGATAATCACACGCCTCTTTTGTAAGGCGACGCATTCCATCACCCTCAGCACCCATCACTACAGCAACAGAACCTTTAAAATCTATATCAAGATAAGATTGATCGGTTTCACCAGCGGTACCAATTATCCATACACCTTCTTTTTGCAGTGACTTCATAGTGCGTGAAAGATTTGTTATCTGAAATACAGGTATTACATGTGATGCACCACACGATACTTTGTGAACTACAGATGTCATCCCAACAGCCTTATCCTTAGGGATAATAACCGCATCAACACCAGCAGCATTGGCGGTTCTTAAACATGCGCCAAGGTTATGCGGATCTTGCACCCCATCTAAGATCAAAAGAAACGGATTATGCTCCATCTGCTGAATAAAGTCCGTTAGTTCTTTATCACCTTTTGGTTTTGATCCTGCAGAAACTGCAATCACGCCCTGGTGATTTTCACCGTCGGCAAATTTATCTAATTCTTTCTTGTCACGACGACTTACTGTTACCCCGGCCTTTTTTGCCGCACCGATTATTGCGTTAGACTTATCATCGCTACGACGCTTATCCACCATTATTTCCTGGATTGTAGTTGGGTCGTATTTAAGCGCAGATTTAACTGCGTGTATTCCATGTATGTATTGTGTTTTCATATATCCTGCATTTCTTTGAAACAAGCTGGTTGAGCCCTTCGGCTACGCTCAGGCGGCTTAAAAAGCAATATTTAAAAACCTTTTCTAAACCGTGTCGAGATTCCCAATCAAATTGGGAATGACGTTATTATTACTTTTCTAGATACCGGCTTTACTCCAGGCATCCATGCCTTTCGCCCTACGGGCCAACCTTCGGTTGTTCAAAATCATTCCAGATGATTTTGTCGCCGGTATGACGACTTGTTTTATTGTTCAATCAAATCAAAATCTATCTGTTTATCTTCTATATCCACCCGGACAACCTGAATTTTAACCTCATCTCCTAAACGATATACCTTGCCAGTTCTTTCACCGCGCATAGTATGTACCACTGGATCAAAGTGGAAGTAGTCATTACCCATGGCAGTAACGTGTACCAATCCCTCAACATAGATATCGTTAATCTCAACAAACATTCCAAACGAGGTAACGCCGGTAATTACACCATCATATTCCTCGCCAAGCTTATCCTGCATGTACTGGCATTTAAGGCTTAGCATCACATCACGGGTAGCATCATCAGCACGCCTTTCAGCCATAGAGCACTGCTTACCCAGGTTTTCCATTTCGCCGTATGTATAGCGATAAGACTTGGCATCACCACCGGCAATAATATGCTTAATTGCTCTGTGCAATAACAAGTCTGGGTAACGGCGAATTGGAGAGGTAAAGTGAGCATAATGCTCCAGCGCCAATCCAAAATGACCGATATTATCTGGGCGATATTCTGCCTGCGATAACGAGCGCAACAAAACTGTCTGGATCATATTAAAATCAGGCCGTTCTTTAATTTGCTCAACTATCTCAGCGTAATCTTTAGGCGTTGGCATATCTCCAGTGCCCAGCTTAAATCCAAGTTGCCCAAGAAACTGATAGAGCATCTCTAGTTTATCGGTTTTAGGTGTATCATGATCACGGAATAAGGCAGGGACTTTAAACTTCTCTACAAACTTAGCGGCACAAACATTAGCTGCTACCATACACTCTTCAATCAGAAGGTGAGCCTCATTACGAGTGGCAGGAACTATCTTCTCGATCTTGCGCTCTTCATTAAAAATAATCTTAGTTTCTACGGTATCAAAATCGATTGCACCACGTTGCCTGCGCGCCTTGCGCAGTGACTTGTAAACATCCCACAGATTGCGCAGGTGCGGCACAACCTCTTCCCACTTTTTATATGCCTGCTTGTCACCATCAACTAGGATCGCTGCCACCTCAGTATAGGTTAGGCGTGCCTTAGAGCGCATCACTGCATTATAAAACTTAGAACGCTGAACCTTGCCATTTTTCGAGATAACCATCTCGCAGACCATGCACAGACGATCTACCTTTGGATTGATCGAGCACAAACCATTAGATAGCTTTTCCGGCAACATAGGAATAACAGAATCAGGAAAGTAAACTGATGTACCGCGATTTTGCGCTTCCATATCCAGCTCACTGCCTGGCTTTACATAGTGCGCAACATCGGCAATAGCCACATAGAGTTTCCAGCCGCTGGATACCGGTTCACAATAAACCGCATCGTCAAAGTCACGCGCATCTTCACCATCAATAGTAACCAGGGTTAAATCGCGCAGATCTACCCTTTCTTTTTTGGCTGCAGTTGGAACAGTGGTTTTAAATTTGGCAGTCTCCTGCTCCACACCTTCCGGCCAAACAACCGGAATCCCATACACGCGCGAGGCTATATCAATCTCCATACCCGGGGCCATATGCTCGCCAAGAATCTCCGTGATCTTGCCCATTGGTTGATGGTGCGGAGAAGGCTGCTGAGTTATTTCAGATACAACTATCTGCCCTTCTTTTGCCTTATTAAAACACTCATTCGGTATCAAGATATCTTGATTAATTCTGCGGTTTTCAGGGACAACAAAACCAATACCTGATTCAGTTTGAAAGCGTCCGACAACAGTGTGATTACCCCGCGATACCATTTCGACAATCGCACCTTCGCGATCACCTTTACGATCCAGTCCAGTGACACGGACTACCACGGTGTCATTATGTAACACCGCACGCATTTCACGCGGTGGCAAGAAAATCTTTTCACTGCCATTATCTGGTTTTAGATGACCAAAACCATCAGGATGACCAGTAATCACCCCACGTATCAAATCAGTATTATTTACCAATACATAATATCCCTTACGATTTTTTATGATCTGTCCGTCACGGATCATCGCCTTAATTCTACGACGAAA
>QZLE01000092.1 GCA_004796365.1 Gammaproteobacteria bacterium
AAGATGATTGACTTGGAGAAACTGCTCTCCTAGATTACAATGTCTGAATGGAAACCAAAATTAACCGGCAGGCATTTATTGATTTACTCAATCATGCCATCAGCGCATCAGAAGAATTACGACAACTCTTAAAAAAAGAGATGCAGCTGCTTGCATCTCGAGAATTTGATAATCTTTCAACCGTATTAACCCATAAAGTTACTATCATCGACCAGCTAGAAGAGTTAGAATCACAACGTTCAAACTTTTTAATCAATGCTGGTTATTCTGCTGACGTTGAAGGCACGCAATCATTCCTTGCCGATAATAAAGATAATAATGAGCTTACCAACTCCTGGAAAGAACTGATGGATCTTGTCAAAGAATGTCAGGTCATAAACCAATCTAACGGCATGGTTGTTTCAAAAAATCAGGCCCAGATTCAACATGCGATGCAAATTATCACCGGCGGGCAAAACAAAGGTAGCAGTGACACCTACAATAAAAATGGAGTACAAAGTTTCTCCTCTAGCGGTAGAGATTTATCGAAGGCCTGATTCTTAAACTTGGCCTTCACCTTGACAATAAGTAAATATAAACAATCAGGTGTTAGTTTTGCAGGAAAAAGAGTTTATAAAAATAACCAACCGCGGACAGCTTCTCAAGATCTTAGACCACATCCGTAACGTCAATACGATCTTGAATATCACCTTTGATAACGACAAGCAGATCTACTCCAGCTCTCTGCTCGATATAGATGAAAAAAAACACCTGCTCAAACTCGATGAACTTACCCCCCCGCAAGGACATGAGAATATAAAAAAAAATATTTCCATCAAAGTTCATTGCCGACACTCAGGCAATGAATCAAAATTCACACTGAAAATTAAAAAAATAGATATTGAGAACGATATTTACTATTACCTAACAACTTTTCCGAATCAGATTTATCATTATCAGCGCAGAGATTCTTTGCGGGTTGCGCCTGCCCTAATGCTAGAACCGGAAATTGTAGTATTTAAAAACGGCTTTCACACAGAGGGAAAAATTCACAATATTTCTTATTCTGGAGTTGGTGGAATATTAGATGGACCTTCGGTTCCAGAGATAGATGAGACATATGTTATTCAGATATCATTAAATGCTGAATCACCAATAATCACTAAAATCGCCATGAAGTTTGTGGGCGCACTAGGCCATAAAGGCAAACGTAGATTCGGAGCCACATTTATCGGACTAAGCACTGAAGACGAACAGCGTATCACATCCATGGTCAACAAAATTCAGCGCTACTATATAAGACGCGGCAATATTGCTTAAAGCTCCATAAAATCAACAACTAACTAACTGTCCAGTATATTTTAATATGACCCATGAAAAAAATGTGACGCAGCTCACATTTTTATGATATTATCTGCCGTGGTTAAGATGAAGCAACTTGGGATATTAAGGGCTTATTATTTAGACTGCTATATTCAAAGTAAGCAATAACAAGAATTGTATCTTACCACTTAGCTAACCAAGAAGAACAGCTACAGGACACAGAAAAATCGGGTAATTTAGTGATGAAACTACAGCATAGTATTGACCATAGCTTAACTGAGCGCAGAGTTAATCAGCGCAGAACTACAGGTGACCGCAGATCAAGCTTTCGTTTTCTTATGGAACGACCAAACAGAAGATCAGGATCTGACAGACGTGCAAATTTTGACGTATGGTCTAAACAAATATCGACTAAAACCAGTAACTGATTGCTGGACATTTTCCGCTATACTCTATAATTGCAACAAAAGCTGCATCGCTTTTTCCAACCATTACCGCCCATTTACTATGGAAGCTGAGCCATCAGCAAACCACAACCAAATCTATCAAAAAATGCTGATTTTTCATAAGACTGTAACTTTACTGCGCCGCACAATATAGCTATAATCATTCTAACGGTTTAATAAATTATTTGACGTTTGTATCTATAGACATGTTCGGTGAATGATATGAAAAAAACAAATAGCACTAACAGCACAGCGGAACGCAGACTTAGAGATAGAAGAGCCAGATGTGATCGCAGAAATTACATCAGATTCACCCAATACAGAATGAATGATCGCCGCGTATTTTTTGACCGTCGTGATGATAAAGAAATGCCTGAACTTGAGATCGAGGCTATAAATTGCGCATAGCCTCTAAATTTTAGGCCTATTCACCTACAATGCCGGCTCAGATAGCCGGCATTTTTGCAATTGTAATAACCCCTTCCCCTTTTTCGGCAAAAGGCTCACAGTAGCAGCAGCCAACTACTACCGCTATTTCATCTCCGATATAAATCAGAGGGGTGCAGTCTCTCATCCATGGGGGCACCTTATATTCCTGCATCAGTTTTTTCAGTTCGTGACTCCCTTGCCTACCGAATGGACGACATCGTTCACCACCCTTCCTATATTTAATACTGATATTATTAGCCTGCAGATATTGTTTTTTCAGGCCAACTCCTGCCTGCTGTTTTACCTGCAGACAATATTTGGAATCCAACTGTATAGGTTGCACTAAATTCCACGCCTGATTGCTCAAAGGTTGCGCATGCTGCTCATGATCAATATAAAGCCATCCTTGATAGCGTCGAATAATCCCGAAATCCCAATCCAAAATCGGATTCTTATCCTGAGCCGCACCAAGAAGAGAGCGAATACCAACTTCTAGTCGATTTCTATTTGGAAGAACTAAGTTATTATTGCGAATCCACAGACGAATTACATTTTTTTGCTGCACAAATCCCAGAGCCTCTAGTTTCGCAACCGAAAGCCGGTTATCTTCGAGCAGTAAATCCAAATATTCATTGGTATTATCATCAATCTGCTGACTAGCCTCTTTACAAAGTCTCGAGCTACGTAAAATCCCCTTCTTCACCCCACTCCAACGCTGCTCTAAAAGAGGGATAATTTCATTACGCAGAAGGTTACGATCAAAATCAGACTGTTGATTAGTAGGGTCTTCAATCCACTTCAAATCATTGGAATGAGCATATTCTTCCAGTTCATATCGAGATATATCCAGAAGTGGCCTAAACAATCTGCCTTCCCCTAAAGGCCTTTGATCCGGTATTCCGCCTAGCCCCTGAACTCCAGCTCCTCGCAGCGCCTGCTGCAAAAACGTTTCTACCTGATCGTCTGCATGATGAGCAAAAAGCATTACATCATCTGGCCCAAGCAATTGTTCAAACTCATAGTACCTGGCATTACGAGCAGCAAGTTCTATACTTTCTCCCGGTTTCTTTTCGACTTGCAATTTAATTATTTTAAATAAAATGGCGTAAGATCTGACAACTTGCTCACACTGATGCGCCCATTCAGACGATATATTTTGCAGGCCATGATCCACATGTACAGCAACTATCTTTTTATTAAGGTAGCTGTCTTTATTTACAGCCAAAATATGCAAAAGAACAGATGAATCAAGCCCACCGCTGAAAGCGATAAAGATATTCCCTTTACAATGAAGAGACAAAACCTTGTTAAGTACTTGTTGCATAATTTTAGACATTATCAGATTGTAATGCTTTGATATAAGTTCCGCAATTTGCCATTTCCAACATTCTATTAATATGTAAGTCGTTCCATAAGACAAAGGTCGAATTCTATTTTGTGAAATTTACAATCAAAAAAACACAACTATTAAAAAATAGCTCGCATGCTCGCTAGGCGCAAAACCGCATACGCAGTTATTGCACCGTTTATGACAGGCATTAGGCCTCTAATAATTGTTAACATGCGATCAATATTCGAATATTCTGAAATCAAGTGCTTCACGAAGAATTTAAAGCAAAGTTTGCTACTATTCCAGTTGATGAGGTTCAAAAACAGAATGGCTTTATTTCTGTTAGCATTAGCAAACCAACAAAATTTGCACCTACCTAATAAGTACGCAATGGTTTCAAAATGGCAAAACAAAGAGTCATTAGCAGAGTTTATTTGTGAAACTCGGAATCAGGCTCATATCCCTGAAGGAATGGAAAAAAATGAGACTATGGTCATTACATCCTAGCTATTTGGACTCCAAAGGTTTAGTCGCACTTTGGCGAGAGGGGCTTCTCGCCCAGGCTGTTCTTAGAGGAGAAACAAAAGGATACAAAAACCATCCTCAACTGAATCGATTTAAAAAAATGGATAAGCCTCTGGGAGTATTTGCAAATTACTTATTCTATATTGCAGAGGAAGCAGATAAGCGGGGCTACAATTTCAATAGAAAAAAGATCTCTTCAAACAAGATTGAATCCCAGATTCCTGTAATGGAGGGACAACTTCAATATGAATTTAATCATTTGCTCAACAAACTCAAATCAAGAGCACCTGATTTATTCCATAATTATTCTAGTTTACAAGAAATCCTGCCCCACCCCCTGTTTATAATAACAACAGGAGGAATTGAAGACTGGGAGATGATTTAACACTTAAATGTGCCATAGGCCATTAACCGCTCATAGCGTTTATCCAGCATACCCTGCACCGGCATCGACTCGATATCAGCAAGGCTCCTGACCAAGGCACGTCGAATAATGCCAGCCATATTTTCTGGTTTTCTGTGCGCTCCACCTAGTGGCTCTTTGATTACTTCATCAATCAAACCAAGCTCTAATAAACGTTCTGAGGTTATTCCCATTACTTCTGCCGCTGTTGATGCATAATCAGCGCTCTTCCAAAGAATAGATGCACAACCTTCAGGAGAGATAACCGAATAGGTACTGTATTGCAGCATCATTACCCGGTCACCAACACCTATCGCCAACGCCCCACCAGATCCACCTTCGCCTATAACAGTACAGATAACTGGAATCTTTAGTTGCGACATCTCAAACAGATTTTTGGCAATTGCTTCACTTTGCCCACGCTCTTCTGCTTCGATTCCAGGATATGCACCTGGGGTATCGATAAAGGTCATTACCGGCATATTAAAGCGCTCTGCCATTTTCATAAGGCGTAAAGCCTTTCTATAACCTTCTGGTTGCGGCATGCCAAAATTACGGCGGATCTTTTCCTTGGTATCACGCCCTTTTTGTTGACCAATCACCATTACCGGCCTACCTTCAATACGCGCAATACCGCCTACTATCGCCGGATCATCAGCAAATGCTCTGTCACCATGCAATTCATTGAATTCGGTAAAAATATGCTCGATATAGTCAAGAGTATACGGCCTTCTTGGGTGCCTAGCGATCTGAGAAATCTGCCATGGGCTTAGATTGCTAAATATTTGTTTGGTTAACTGTTTGCTCTTTGCTTGTAACTGCGTGATCTCTTCGCCAATATTAAGGTCGTTATCATTACCAACGTACCTCAATTCTTCAATTTTTGCCTCGAGTTCAGCTATCGGCTGCTCGAATTCAAGAAAATTCAGATCCATAGTTTGCTCTTATCTCTCAAAACTCTCTACCCAGACCAGTAACAATTCTTCTAATCAGGGATATTCTATCCTTACACTGTTTTCCGAGGTAATTCCTTTTAACCTTTGAACCAGCTCATCTGTGGGATTTACCGCCCACTCACGGGCAAAATCAAGATTAGCCTTTGCACCGTCACCGACGTATTCTATCATAACTGGACATGCCCCGCGCTTAAAAGGTTCAATTACTTCTTTCAGCTTAAAGGCAAAATCGCTGGCAACATTTGATGAGAACAAAGATAACACCAGCCTACGCGCATAATGCTCACGCGCCTCTTCCATGGTGAAAATTCGCTCGACAACAATCTTGTTTTGTTCACGCTGCTCATCGTAGCGCAATTGACCTGATGCGACAACCACCTGATCGCGCTGCAATTTTGCACCATATTCTTCAAAGACATTACTAAAAACCGAGATCTCGATACGCCCGGTTCGATCATCAAGGGTAGCAAAACCCATCTTGTTGCCATCATTACTAATACGAGTACGCAGCTCAACAATCATTCCGGCAACCAATACATTTTTCCCTTTCGGTCCTCTGAACCCTCTTGCGGCTCCAGACATAGAAAGCACATCGGCATTTTTTTTGCTGACAATATGCCGCAGCTCACTTTCAAACTGGCTTATCGGGTGGCCTGTAAGAAACAATCCAAGTGTCTCTTTTTCATACTTTAGGCGTTCAGATTCCTGCCATTCAGGTATTTGCTCCAGTACCTTACCAGATGAAGCATTATCTTCCGCAGGTGCATCAAAACCAAACAAGTCATTTTGCCCAGCCGCTGCAGCCTTGGAGTGCTGTTCTGCCTCTTGCAATGCTTCTGGAAGATTGTACATCAAACTAGCGCGATTGATACCAAATGAATCCATAGCTCCAGATCGAATCAGGGCCTCCAGCACTCTTTTATTCACCTTGCGCAGATCCACTCGTTTACAAAAATCGAATATATCCTGGTAATCACCATTTTCCGTGCGCTCATGCACAATAGATTCAATTGCCCCCTCACCTACCCCTTTGATAGCTCCCAGGCCATAGTTGATGGTTTCTTCATCATTGGCGCGGAACATGTAATCTGAGTTATTAACGTCCGGAGGAAGCACTTTGATATCCTGCTCCCGGCAATCTTCAATCAAGATCACAACCTTATCGGTATTGTCCATATCTGAAGAAAGTACCGCGGCCATAAATGGCGCAACAAAGTGTTGCTTTAGCCATGCGGTTTGATAAGAAACCAGAGCATAGGCCGCAGAGTGAGATTTATTAAAACCGTATCCTGCAAATTTTTCCATCAGGTCAAAGATGTAGGTCGCAGTATCCTCTTCCACATTGCGCCCCACCGCACCTTCGGTAAATATGGTGCGCTGCTTTTGCATCTCTTCAGGCTTTTTCTTACCCATTGCACGGCGCAACATGTCGGCACCACCAAGGGTATAGTTTGCCAATACCTGAGCAATCTGCATCACCTGTTCCTGATAAAGAATGACTCCGTAGGTAGGCTTGAGAACTGGTTCCAGGTCAGGATGGGGATAGGCAACTTCGGCACGCCCATGTTTTCTGTCAATAAAGTCCTGTACCATGCCTGATTCAAGCGGTCCTGGACGAAACAACGCTACCAACGCTACGATATCCTCAAAGGTATCCGGCTGCAGGCGTCGAATCAAATCCTTCATACCACGTGATTCAAGCTGAAATACCGCTGTGGTATTACTTGCCTTTAGCAGATCAAAGGTTTCTTCATCATCTAGTGGGATCTGGGTGATATCAATCAGCTCTTCGCCATTTTTTTGTTTTTCGGCATTGATCGCCTTCAGCGCCCAATCAATGATGGTAAGGGTTCGCAGACCAAGAAAATCGAACTTAACCAGACCGACATCTTCAACATCATTTTTATCGTATTGAGTAACAACTGAGGTTCCGTCCGGTTCGCAATATAGCGGTGAAAAATCGGTCAACAGCGATGGCGAAATCACAACCCCACCGGCATGTTTGCCAACATTACGCGCAACCCCTTCCAGCTTGCGCGCCAGATCAATCATATATCTGACCTCATCATCGCTGTTATACTTCTGCTGCAGCTCTTCCTCCTGTTCCAGAGCTTTACCCAAGGTCATACCAATCTCAAAAGGGATCAGTTTGGCAATGCGATCAACAAAACCATAAGGGTGCCCCAGCACACGCCCAACATCTCGAATCACCGCCTTTGCCGCCATGGTTCCGTGAGTAGCGATCTGCGAAACGCTCTCACGGCCGTACTTTTCGGCTACATATGCGATTACGCGGTCACGCCCATCCATGCAAAAGTCGATATCAAAGTCCGGCATCGATACACGTTCCGGATTGAGAAATCTCTCAAACAGCAGATCATATTCCAAGGGATCAAGATCGGTTATCTTTAAAGCATATGCAACCAGAGACCCGGCACCGGAACCACGCCCGGGACCAACTGGAACATCATTATCCTTGGCCCATTCGATAAAGTCGGCAACAATCAGAAAGTACCCAGGAAACCCCATCTGGATAATTACATCGAGCTCAACATCCAGCCTTTCGATGTACTCATTTTTCTTCTGTTCATAGTCCAGAGCATCTTTATCAAGCAGAAATTCAAAACGCTCTTCCAGGCCTTTATGCGAGATTTCGCGCAAATAGTCATCGACAGACATCCCTTCCGGAACCGGAAAATCAGGCAAGAAATTTTTGCCCAGGGTTACCTCAAGCGAGCAACGCCTTGCTATCTCAACAGTATTGCTGATAGCCTCCGGTATATCCTCAAAGAGCTCTCTCATCTCCTGCGATGAGCGCAGATACTGTTCTTCAGAATAATGCTTCGGGCGCTTTGAGTCGTCTAACGTATAACCATCACAGATACAGACCCGGGCCTCGTGCGCCTCGAAGTCTTCTTTACTGATAAAACATACATTGTTGGTTGCTACCAGTGGAACGTCATTATCAGACCCAAGACGAACCGCAGTGTGAATATATTCATTTTCCCCTTCTCTGCCAGTCCTTTGCAGCTCTATGTAGTAGCTGTCTTCTGGAAAAAGCTGCTTCCACTCCAGTAGGTGCTGTTGGGCCAGCTCATAATTTCCGGCCAATAGTTCTTTACCTATTTCACCGTCTCTAGCTCCAGAGAGTGCGATTAACCCATCAGTACGCCCCTGTAAAAATTCAAAATCAATTATGGCCCTATCGTTTATCTGACCATGGGTGTACCCCTTGGAAATCAAACGCATCAGATTCATATAACCATCATGATTTTTACAAAGCATAATGATCTTAGATGGTTCTGCATCATGACGTGATACCCATAAATCAGCACCAATGATAGGTTTAACTCCAGCACCCTGCATCGCTTTATAAAACTTTACCATTGCGAATAAGTTGCTTTGATCGGTAAGGGCTATAGCCCCCATACCAAGCTCGGCCGTTTTTTGGGCGAGCTTTTTTATACGGACTATGCCATCGACCAGCGAATATTCAGTATGCAGATTTAGGTGTACAAAATCCTGATTCAACCTTCAAACTCCGTTTCAGGCAACTTGACTTGTGTTTGCTACAACAAGGTCACATATTGGCCGGAATGATTTGCGGTGCACAGGTGTTGGTCCAAGAATCTGGATGGCCTCAAGATGCTGCTTTGTGCCGTAACCTTTATGCTGCGCGAACCCATACCCTGGATATTTATCATCAAGCTGAATCAGCTCTTTATCACGCGCCTGTTTGGCAAGAATTGATGCTGCGCTTATCTCGGCTACCAGCTGATCACCTTTTACAATTGCTTCTACGGGAAAACGGATTTGTGGGCAGCGATTACCATCAACCAGGACATGATCAGGAGGTGTTTCAAGCGTCTCCACAGCCCTTTTCATGGCAAGCATAGAGGCCTGAAGAATATTGATATCATCTATCTCATCAACTGAAGCGTAAGCTATGGACCAGGAAAGCGCCTTCTCTTTGATCTGTTGTTCCAATATTGACCGTTTTTTTTCTGATAGCTTTTTGGAATCCATAAGACCATCAACTGGTCTCGCCGGATCAAGAATAACCGCTGCTGCAAAAACCGCCCCGGCAAGCGGGCCTCTTCCGGCCTCATCAACACCTGCTATCAAACGGTCAGCAGCATCAAATTGAACAAAATCAATAGCCTGCTGAGCCAAGTCCTTTTTCACTTCATTCCCTTTAATAAATTTATTACGCTGCCGAATTATACCATCACTCAATCAAACCCGCTATTGCCTCAGCCGCCTGTTTACTTGCACCACACCTGATCTGCTCACCAAGCAGTTTAAACTTGCGCAACAACCTTTCATTTCCATCTTCAGCATATAGCAAGTTTTGCAACTCTTTTCCCAAAGCTTCACCGGTAACATCATTTTGAATAAGTTCAGGCACCAACTGTTCCCCGGCCAGCAGATTTGGTAAAGAAAATGAATCGACTTTTATCATGCGTTTATAGATTTGATAAGTTAAAGGAGCCAGCCTGTAGGCCATTACCATCGGCCTGCCTAATAGCATCACTTCCAAAGTAGCAGTACCCGATGCTACCAATGCTATGTCTGAAGCGGTAATAGCCTCCTTTGCCACACCCTGCTTTATTGATAAACAATCGCTAAGGCCATGGCTATCAACATAGCCTGTAAATAATTCGCAACAATTTGGGGTTGGCAATGGGGTAATAAATTTGATTCCAGGGTCTACAGATCGCAACCAATTACATGCCTCAAGAAAGGGCTCAGCCAGTCTGTTAATCTCAGAAAATCTGCTACCAGGCATAATAGCTACTACCTTTGCCTGCGAAGGCAGTCCAAGAGTTTTGCGTGCCCGCAGCTTGTCTTCATCATACCTTAGCTCATCAGCCAAGGTATGACCAACAAAACGAACCGGAATATCGTTGTCCTGATATATTTTTTGTTCAAACGGAAACAGCGTCAGCATCAAATCAACCGACTGCTTGATCTTTTTTATTCTGCCACTCCTCCAGGCCCATACTGAAGGACTAACATAGTGGACAGTTTTAATTCCAGCCTGTTTTATTTTCCTCTCAAGCCCAAGGTTAAAATCAGGAGCATCAATACCGATCACTACATCAGCACCGACATCTATCAATTGCTTTGCAAGTCGCTTCCTGATTCTTAGTAGTTCCGGTAACCGGAAAATAACCTCAGTTATTCCCATTACCGATAACTTTTCGAGTGGAACCAATGATTCGAAACCAGCGGCCAGCATTTTAGGGCCACCGATTCCAATAAACTTTGCCTGGGGATATATTTTGCGCAAAGAATCAATCAAGCTAACACCCAGGTTATCTCCAGAGTGCTCACCAATTACTATGCCAATTACCGGAATTAGCTTAGCTGATAAATTGCCGGTATGATTTTCTGAATTAACAGCGTCTGAACTAACCGCTGTCAGATTACCTGATGATTCCACGTTCACTGCTTTTAATGAACTCTATCATTTCACGTACTTCGGCAACCTCTCCATATTCCACTTCTATATCTTTAAGAGCTTCATCAAGCTTTTTTCCTGACATATAGATCGCTTTATACGCATTTTTTATTGCTCTTATTGCGTCCGAGCTAAAACCACGACGTTTAAGCCCCTCTGAATTTATTCCGCGCGGGGAAGCAAGATGGCCAGATGCTGTTACATAGGTTGGGACATCCTGGTTTATCACGCTACCGAATGCAGAAAAACTATGCGCGCCAATTTTGCAGAACTGATGCACCAAAGCAAAACCAGCCAGAATTGCATAATCTTCAACTACAACATGCCCTGCCAGCGAAGAAGAGTTAGACATAATTACATTATCTTGCACAACGCAGTCATGTGCAATATGGCAGTAAGCCATGATCCAGTTGTCATCTCCAACTTGGGTATAGCCTCTGTCTTGAGATGTGCCTCGATTAATAGTTACATATTCGCGAAACACATTGCGGTCACCGATTATAAGTTTGGTATCTTCACCTGCATATTTCTTATCCTGCGGATCCTCACCTATTGAAGCAAACTGGAAAAATTTATTTTCCTTGCCAATCTTAGTTGGCCCATTGATGACTACATGAGGACCAACCCATGTATCATCACCAATTTCTACATCTTTTCCGATTACAGAAAATGGCCCGATAGTCACGTCACTGCCAATTTTGGCAGATGAATCGATAACTGCTCTGGAGTCTATCAATCTACACCTCTTTTAATGTGCAAATAATCTCTGCCTGAGCTGCCTTATCGCCGTCTACAGATGCTGTGGCTGAAAAAATCCACATACCGCGACGAACCTTGTCAACTTTTCCTTCCAATACCAGTTTATCGCCTGGTTCAACAGGGCGTTTAAACCTAACTTTATCAACCCCTGCTAACAAGACGATCTGATTACCGTTTAGTTCAGCATCTCCACTTTTAAATGCAAGTACTCCACAAGCCTGAGCCATTGCTTCAACAATCAGGACACCAGGCATGACCGGTTTTAAGGGGAAGTGCCCCTGAAAAAACTCTTCATTTGCGGTCACATTTTTGTATGCCACGATACTCTCACCTGTTTTCATTTCGGTTACCCTATCAACCAGCAAGAAAGGGTAGCGATGTGGCAATATTGACTTAATTTCAGTAATGTCCATCATGTTCTAAACATATTCCTGTATTCATGTTAAAAAATTCCAGCCTTGAATTGAATCACCTGAGGCGATCCCAGTCAATTACTAATTCATATAAATTTCACATTTCCGCAATAGCGCTTAGTTATCTGTAAAAAATAAAACTGTTCTTCAAAGTATATGTTCTGATACAGCCCTAATTAGGCCCATATGAAGCAAATGCAGGAAATGAGTATTAACCCAACTTCTCCAGTTTTTTCACTCTTGCAAACAGGCTTTCCAGCCGATTAAATCGTCCCAGCTTTTTCTTCCAACTTTTATCATGATCAGCTGCAAAGCTGGATGAGTAAGCTCCAGGCTTTTCAATTGACTTGGTAACTAGTGATTGAGCGGTAATGTGCACATTATCGCATATAGATAAGTGTCCGGTTATGCCTACCATACCAGCGATAGTGCATCCAGCACCAATGGTTGAACTACCTGCAATTGCTGTCCCTCCAGCTATTGCAGTATTTTTACCTATCCTTACGTTATGAGCGACTTGTATTTGGTTATCCAGCTTAACACCATTTTCAATCACAGTATCATCAATAGCACCGCGATCAATTGTTGTATTGGCTCCTATCTCAACATTATCACCAATAATAACCTTTCCGACCTGCTGGATTTTTACCCATTCCCCTTTATCTAAGGCAAAACCGAATCCATCAGATCCAACCACTGCTCCTGAGTGTATTAAACAATTGCTTCCGATATTACATTCATGGTAGATCGTAACATTTGCGAAGATTTTGCTTCCTGTACCTATTGTTGTGCCTTCACCAACAACAACCCCTGAACCTATGCTAACCCCATCTCCAACTACACATTTTTTTCCAATTACAGCGCCCGAGGCTATATGGCAGTTCTCACCCATTTCGCAGCTTTGATGAACTATAGCTTGAGGGGATATTTGCGCGCTCTTATTGTCAACAGAATAAAGTAACTGGGAAACCTTGGCATAAACCAGGTAAGGATTTTCACTAAGCAAATAGCTTCTACCCTGGTATGAATTCACATGTGATGCACTGATTTCATGAAGAATATTCGGATGAACAATTACTGCAGATGCATTACATTCATCCAATTGATACTTGTATTTAGGATTTGCTAAAAAACTGATCGTGCCTTTACCAGCGTTTTTCAAGGTAGCGACTGTGCATATATCACAGTCGCCATTGCCAGAGTATTCTATACCTAGCTTTGCTGCTATATCTGACAGCAACATTTTATTTTTTGGCTTTTTTTGCAGCCTCAAAATCTTTCTTTAAGATCTGCAAGATTGCATCGGTAATATCTGCGTTAGGACCAGCATAAACAACTCCATCAGATAATACCAAGTCATATTTATTCTTCTTGGAATAATCAACTATTACCTTCGCAGTGTAAGATTGTAGTTTATTTAAAACTTCATTTTGTCTGATGCTGAAGTCTTCACGCAACTCCTCGGTAAGCCTTTTTAGTTCACGCTTATTGGAGATTATTTCTCGCTCAAGATTTCTAGCTGTTTCAGCCTTCATCACAGCAGCATCTCGCTGCAATTGTTCTTCCTGATCACGAATATCCTGACCGCGCTGCATAAGCTCCTGCTCTCGAGGAGAAAACTCTTCTTCTAATTTACGTTTTGCATCATTTACCTGCGGTGCCTCAGCAAGAATACGTGACCTACTCACCCATCCAATCTTGGCTCCATCAGCAACAGCCGTGCCGGCAAACATACAAAAAATTAACGCAAATTTGATAATAAAAGCAATTTTTTTCAACCTGATAACTCCATATTAAAAAGATGTTCCCATTGTGAACTGAAACGGCTTGGTTCTATCGTCTTCCTTCTCATTCAGCGGCACGGCATAACTAAATACCAATCCCCCAACTGGCGATAACCACCTAAGCGTCAATCCTGTTGAGTACCTAAACTCACTAAGTTCAGTAGACTCATCAACGGTATCAAATACATTCCCAGCATCAAAAAATGCTGCCAGTCTGACTGAATCTGATTCTACAAAAGGTACAGGAAATATCAACTCAGTTCCACCCAAAATCTTAAAATTACCACCAACCGGATTATCGTCATCGGTTGGATCTGTTGGACCAAGAGTACTTACCTGATAACCTCGCAAGGTATTTACACCGCCAGCGTAATAGTTTTGAAAAAACGGAAGTTTATCGGTATCGTCATAACCATCGCCAAACCCAAGATCACCCCGCAACATCAGCGCACTGTCTTCAAATAGTGGGTAATACCATTTATGCTTATAGGACATTTTATAGTATTTCAATTCACTCCCGGGAAGGGCAGCCATAAGAGATAAACTTTGGAGAGAGCCGTCTGTAGCAAAATGCTTGCGATTTCTGGTATCACTACTCCAACCTGCCTTAGCTCTAATTGTAGAAAATTCATTCCCGTATTTATCCACAAAATCACTCACTCGTTGTGGGGATTCCGGAACAAGCTTCATCTTTAACCAATCATAGCCTAAACCAATGAATACTTTTTCATCCTCGGTAATAGGAAAGCCAAATGACAGCATGCCACCCCATGTATCGGTAGCATAAGATGACACTTCGATCTCGTTGGTATCTGTTTGTCTAAAAAACAGATTAAACCCTCTGCTAACTCCATCATCAGTAAAATACGGATCATTAAAATCTACGCTATAAACTGTATTTGTTTTGCTGGTATTAATTTCAAAACCAAACCTGTCACCACTACCAAGGAAATTATCCTGCTTTAGACTTGCCCCAAAAGATATTCCCTGTCCTTCACCATATCCGGCAAATAAATTAACAGCACCAGAATCTCTTTCCGCAACCCTGACAACAACGTCCACCTGGTCAGGTGAATCCGCTACTGCAGGTGTTTTTATATCAACCCCTTCGAAGAAACCAAGGCGTTGTAACCTAACTCTGGAGCGTTTGATTTTTTTAGCGGAATACCATCCCCCCTCAAAGATTCGCATTTCACGCCTTAGCACTTCATCTCTTGTTTTTTCATTACCTTCAAAGATTATGCGGCGTACATATACCCGCTTACCTTTATCTGCATAAAACTTGACCTTTACACTTTTTGCTTCTTCGTTAACATCTGGGACGGCATTGATATTGGCAAATGCATATCCTTCATCTTTCAAGTGATTTTTTAACTTTGTAGAAACATCAATAGTAAGGCGATTCGAAAAGCTTACCTCTGTATCAGGCCAGGAATCTTGCAATATCTGCTGCAGCGTTTCAGATGTATCACCATGCAACTCAAAACCACCGAGCATATATTTATCCCCTTCGACAATATTTATTGTGATAAATACATAACGCTTATCAGGACTTAGTGATACCTGGGTTGAATCAATTTTAAAGTTGATATATCCATCATTTAGGTAACGTGACCTTAACGTTTCTAGGTCTGCCTGCAATTTTTCTTTTGAGTATTCATCGCTATCAGACATTATTGCCCATGAAGATGGAATTCCTAGGTCAAATTCCCCAAGCAACTCTTCATCGGAATACAATTTATTGCCAACGATGTTTATACCCTTAATCCTAGCCACTTCCCCTTCTGTAATCTCAATCAAGATACTCACACGATTTCTAACCAAAGGGGTAACAGTTGTTGAAACCTTTACATCATAGTTTCCATTGTCGTAATACTGGCGAAACAGCTCCTGCTTAACACTATCTAACAACCTGCGGTTGTATACTCTTCCTTCAGAAAGCCCAACCCCTTTCAAACCTTCTAGCAAGGGATCTGTTTCAAGAATAGAATTACCTTTAATAATAATTTCCGTAATAGATGGGCGTTCTGCAACCCTGATTACAAGAATATCTTCGTCAGCTTTGAGTTCAATATCGCTAAAAAAGCCAGTTGCATACAGATCTTTAATAGCCTTTGCCGTCAAATCTTTATCCAGATAATCACCAACCTGAACTGGCAGATAGGTAAAAACTGTACCTGCTGAAATACGGCGCAAACCTTCAACCCGGATGTCTTTTACATAAAAGCCGTTCGCATAAGCAGTCAGACAAGAAAGAGATAACAACCAAAATGCGGCTATCTTTAGCCATTTTCTTTTATTAAACAGTTTATTCACACTATTACCGTCACTAAAATTAAGACCTGCTAGTTAAACACTCTTTGCAGGTCAACATAAAATGCAAGACCCATTACCATAGCTAGGATTGCTAAGCCAACTGTCTGAAATTTTTCCTGAGAACTAGGTTCTAATGGGCGACCACGAATAGCCTCCACTACATAGAAAAACAGATGCCCACCATCAAGTACAGGAATTGGCAATAAGTTCAAAATTCCAAGGCTTATACTTAACAAGGCAAGAAGTCTAGCCAACTGAACAATACCATATTCAGCAAATTTGCCAACCGTATTTGCTATCTGGATAGGTCCACTGAGATTTTTCACCGAGGCTGTCCCAGTCACCATACTCCAGACGCCTTTTAGTATAAGCACCGTTGAATCTTTTGCCTCTTCAATACCCCGTATAAAAGCTGAACTTATACTATGTTCAACAAATACAGTTAGATATGGAGCAACACCAATTTTAGGCTTTCCAGCTGTCGAACTTTCGCGTAACGGCTCAATCTGAACCTGAGATATTTCCTGACCTCTTTGGTACTCAATCTCAATTACACCTTCTTCTGATGCACTGATCTGATCCGCCATTTCCCCCCAGTCCGCAACTTTTACACCATTCACTGCTGTAATCAGATCTCCGGAAAGTAAACCAGCTTTATATGCCGGAGTTCCTGTTACTGGCTCAATGCGAGCCGGATTAACGGTTATAGGGCCAATCCCTAGGTCTTTGCCAAAACTATCAATATGATCAGCTGGATCAAATTCAGTCATGTCCATGGAAAGATACAGCATCTCCCCATCCCGGTTTACCACCACCTTAACCCGCTTTGCCTGTAGACCTGCCGTCATTAATTCAAGCTGAAGGTCTGAAATCGTAAGCAATTTTTTACCCGCTATGCTTACCACTTCATCACCAGCCTTAAGTCCTGAACTTGCAGCAATTGTATCCGGTATAACCTCACCAATTATCGGCCTGAGAGAAAACTCCCCTCCTAGAAACACCACCCAAAAAACCAGAATGGCAAAAATATAGTTAAACACCGGTCCAGCAAATACAATCAAAAACCTTTTCCAAATCGGCTGTGAATTGAACTCAAATGGCATCTGCTCTTCAGGAACTTCTCCTTCCCTGGTATCCAGCATCTTTACGTAGCCTCCAAGCGGTATTGCTGCTAGCGCGTACTCAATTCCAGTTTTTTTGCTGGTATACTTTGCCAAGGGAGTTCCAAATCCTATACAAAAACGCAACACCTTCACGCGAAGGGCGCGAGCAAAAAGGTAGTGCCCAAGCTCATGAACAAACACCAGAATACCTAGTGCCAATATGAAATATATTGCTTTTTGTAGTATTGAAACTGCCATCTATTCCCTATCTGTTGTTTCGGTTTTGCGCCCTTAGACCTTCTTATAATGCACTAGGAAAGCGCACTTACAATTTGTGCCGCAGTTGCTTCTGCCTTTTGGCTTTGCTGCTGTATAACCTGCAAATTCTCGGCATTTAATTTGCCCAATTTTTCCATAGTTTCACTTATAACCTTCTGAATCTGGGTAAACCTGATTTTACCATCCAGAAAGCTTGCTACCGCAATCTCATTGGCCGCATTTAATACTGCAGGCATGGTTCCACCTTCGCTTACCGCATCATATGCCAATCGCAGGCATGGAAAACGCTCCATATCCGGCTGAAAAAAGTCCAGCCTGCCAACTTCAAACATATTCAGTCGTTTTACACCGGCGCCAATCCGTTCCGGCCATGCCATTGCGTTTGCAATAGGTGTTCTCATATCCGGATTGCCAAGCTGGGCAAGCACAGAGCCATCCACATATTCAACCATCGAGTGAATAACGCTTTGTGGATGTACTACAACATCAACTTGATCTGGAGTTGCATCAAACAACCAGCATGCCTCAATAACTTCCAAGCCTTTGTTCATCATCGAAGCCGAGTCTACCGAAATTTTCTTTCCCATCGACCAATTTGGATGCGCCACTGCCTGCTCTGGAGTTATCACGCTAAAATCCCGGTCTTTGTCTTTAAAGAAAGGGCCTCCGGATGCAGTCAAAATTATCTTTTCCACGCCGGATTCGTCCAAACTCTTCCCGTAGTTTTCACCCAAAGCCTGAAAGATTGCATTATGTTCACTGTCTATAGGTAACAGCTCGGCTCCTGAATTTGCCACCTCCTGCATAAACAGCTCACCAGACATAACCAGTGACTCTTTATTGGCAAGCAATACTCTCTTACCAAGCCTTACCGCATCTAAAGTTGGCTCGAGCCCAGCTGCACCAACAATTGATGCCATTACATAGGCGGCAGCATCTAATCTGGCAACCTCACGTACTCCATTGACCCCGGAAAGTACCTCACAGTTCAACTTTTTATCCTGAACCATCTTATTAAGGTCTTTTGCTGCTGACTCATCTGCCATTGCCACACACTGCGGCTGAAATCGTTCGATCAAAGTCAGCATCTTATAATTATTGGAATTTGCACTTAACCCAACAACTTTGAATTTATCAGGGTGTTGCGAAATAACATCCAGGGTACTGGTACCGATACTTCCTGTTGCCCCTAGTATTGAAATTCCAATCATCTCATTAAACCTTTTACGCCCTCAAAGAGTTTAGTATTAGCGTGCCTAAGAAAAACACCGGAGCTGCTGTAGTCAAACTATCGATTCGGTCTAAAACTCCGCCATGACCTGGAAAAATAAAACCACTGTCCTTAATTCCAACCAGGCGCTTTAGCATACTCTCAAATAAATCACCAACTATTGAGGAAATCACTACAAGTGTCGCCACAACAACCCAGTAGGGCATATTTCCAATATCAAGCTTTAGGATAAAAACCCCGACAACCGCAACTATCGCGCTGGCAACAAACCCTCCGTAAGCACCTTCGATTGTCTTTTTAGGACTTAACTTCGCTGCAAGTTTTTTCCTCCCAAACTTGCGTCCAATAAAATAGGCACCAGAGTCCGCCCCCCAAACCATAAGTAGCAACCACAAAACCATTTCCGAAGATTGCCCTTGAATAGAAAATAGCGCAAGCCACATAGGGGTTAAAACAAGGTATCCAATTGAAAGTTTGGCCATGTCAGACAGATCGATTTTATGGCCATGATTTGAGTAAAGATACATCCATGCTATGGCACACATCCAAAACAAAACCGATATAATCAACAACGCAAAAACAAAAGCATTATTATTTTTATACGACCAGCCCCCATAAAAGGGCAATAGAAAGGTGAGCGCATAACAGATACGATGCAGTACTTTTTTCATGTTACAAAACTGGGCCCACTCCCATGCCCCAACCAGGCACAATAAAGCTGCACAAATTGCGAAGTGTTGTTGATTTAGTTTGAAAATCCCTATCAGCACAAGCGGTATCAACACCAGCGCTGTGATGATCCTTTTAAGCATCTGATCCCTTTGGGTTTGTTTGCTGGTTTAATAGCTGATCTTCAGTTTCATCAGGCTGCTGCATCGCCTCAATCTGCTCACCGGTTTTGCCAAAACGCCTCTGCCTGCTTTCAAACCATTTAAGGGCATCAGCAAATTGCTCCTTGCCAAAATCAGGCCAAAGAATATCGGTAAAATAAAGCTCTGCATATGCCAGCTGCCAGATAAGAAAATTACTGATTCTCTTCTCGCCACCTGTACGGATAAACAGATCTGGTAGCGGATATTCCGCCATGGCAACATATTGTGAAAGAAGTTGTTCATCCACCTGATCAGAGGTTATTTCACCAGAAGCCACTTTGGCACATATCTGTTTTGTTGCGTTTACTATATCCCATTTGCCACCATAATCAGCCGCAACGAAAAGACACATAGCTTTGTTATTTGCGGTGAGCTGTTCCGCATCCTCAAGAGCCTTTAATATTTTGTTATTAAATTTATTCCTGGCTCCGATTATCTGCAGTCGTATATTGTTTTTGTGCAGCTTTTTCACTTCACGCTTTAGGACAAATAAAAACAATTCCATCAACAGGATAACTTCTGTTTCTGGTCGCTGCCAGTTTTCGCTACTGAATGCAAACAAGGTTACGCATTCTACACCTGCCTGAAGCGCTGCTTCTGTTATTCTTCTAACAGATTTAACACCTTCTTTATGACCGGCAGAACGGTTCTTCCCTCTTTGCTGAGCCCATCTGCCGTTGCCATCCATTATGATGGCAACATGCTTAGGAACAGTTTGTAGAGCTATTGATGAATTTGCCGTGTGCAATTTTTATTTACGCCTTAAGAGTTATACTTCCATCAACTCTTTTTCTTTCTCAGCGACAACCTCTTCAACCTGAGCAATAAACTTATCAGTTATTTTTTGTGCCTGGTCTTCAGCCCCCCTTTGCTCATCTTCTGATATCTCTTTATCTTTTTGCAACGATTTGAAATCACTGTTTGCATCACGACGGATATTTCTGATAGCGATACGGGCATTTTCTGCCTCTGCCTTTACCAGCTTAACCAGCTCTTTTCTTCTTTCTTCTGTTAGCGGAGGTAACGGGATACGAATTACTTCACCTGCTGTCACAGGGTTTAAACCGAGATCTGCTGTCATAAGTGCCTTTTCAATAACTGGCACCATTTGTTTTTCCCATGGTGTTACTGAAAGAGTTCTTGAATCTGCCACTCCAACATTTGCTACCTGAGTTAGCGGAACATCACTCCCGTAATAACTAACCTGGATATGCTCAATAAGGCTTGGGTGAGCACGACCTGTTCTGATCTTGGTCAAAGTAGCTTTCAGGGCCTCTATAGACTTTGACATCCTTTTTTCTGAATCTTGAATAATATCGTTTATCATTTTCCTATCCTTTCCTATCCGTTTTACCTTTATCCGTGTTTACTTTTGCGATCGAACTATAGATATTTTCGACTTTAGCCGTTTTCTACAATGGTTCCTATCTGCTCACCATTTATTATCTTCATCAGACCGCCCGGGACAGTGCCATCAAAAATCTGCAACGGCATATCCTGATCTCTGCACATAACAATTGCCGTAGCATCCATAACCATAAGCTTTTTCTGCAGCACCTCATCGTAGGTAAGCCTTTCATACTTAACTGCATTAGGATCTTTAACCGGGTCGGCAGAATACACACCATCAACCTTGGTTGATTTTAGCAATAAATCAGCATTTATTTCTATTGCGCGCAGGCTCGCAGCAGAATCTGTTGTAAAAAACGGATTACCAGTACCTGCGGCAAAAACTACTACCCTTCCCTTTTCCAAATGACGCACTGCTCTGCGCTGAAGATAGTCTTCGCATACCCTGTTGATTTTGATCGCCGACATCACTCTGGTAAATACCCCAAGTTTCTCAAGAGCATTTTGTAATGCCAGGGAGTTCATAACTGTTGCCAGCATACCCATGTGATCTCCGGCAACACGATCAATTCCTGATTCAGCCAGGCCTGCCCCGCGAAAGATGTTACCCCCGCCAATCACAACGCCAACCTGTATCCCAAGATCCCTTACTTCTTTGATCTCAGTAGCCAGCCTTTTGATTACATTTGGGTCGATGCCGTAATTTTCTTCCCCCATTAAGGCCTCACCGCTTAATTTCAGAAGAATCCTTTTAAATTTCAACTCAGACATTATCCACCCCTTGCTTTAAAAAACCGACATTCAATTGAATAAGAAACCAGAACTAAGTAACAAATTCAACTTACAAAAATGAGGAGTCAAAACTCCTCATTTATAATCTTTAAGACAAGCCATTGTTTAGCTTGAATATTCAGAGATTTTATATTTTTGCTTATCGCAGTTATTTCAGTGCGATAAGCAAATAGTACGCACAAAACTCTCTGTTTTATGAACTCTTATGAGCCCTTGACTTGAGCCATTACTTCTTCAGCAAAGTTCTCTTCTTTCTTCTCGATACCTTCACCTACTTCGTAACGCTTAAGACCAACGATCTTAGCTCCTGCATTATCAAGCAGTTTGCCAACAGTTACGTCCGGGTCTTTAACAAAAGACTGGCCAAGAAGGGTTACTTCTGCAAGATACTTTTTAAGTCTGCCAACAACCATTTTCTCTGCAATCTCTTTTGGTTTGCCACTTTCTTCTGCCTGAGCGATAAGGATTTGTCTTTCCTTCTCAAGAGTTTCTGCTGGCATATCATTCTCAGAAATACAAAGAGGGTTAGTAGCAGCTGCGTGCATAGCAACGTCGCGAGCTAGGTCTTCGTCACCACCTTCAAGCACATCAACAACACCGATGCGATTACCATGAATATAAGATGCAACAACGCCTGCATCTGTTGTAAATCTTTCAAAACGACGAATATTGATGTTTTCACCCAGAGTTAGAAGAAGCTCTTCTCTTTCCTCTTTGATTGTTCTGCCGTTTTCAAGGGTAAGAGCTGCAATAGCTTCAACATCAGCTGGATTTTCAGCAAGAACTACTGCTGCAACATCTGCTGCAAATTTCTTAAACTGATCGCCACCTGATACGAAGTCTGTCTCACAGTTAACTTCAAGGATAACACCAGATTTTTTATCGGTGCTGATTGCTGTAGCGATAGTACCTTCAGCAGCTACACGCGAAGATAGCTTATCACTCTTTGCCATACCTTTCTTACGTAGTTCTTCTACCGCCTTGTCTAGATCACCGTCTGCCTCTACAAGTGCCTTTTTGCACTCCATCATGCCACAACCGGTACGCTCACGTAGCTCTTTAACGTCTGAAGCTTTAATAGCCATTTTAGATTCCTCTAATTCGTTTTGTCGAAATTCGTGTCTGATTAAATATAAAAGGCAGGAGTCTCTCCTGCCCTTGTCCAAAATTACTCTTCAGTAGTTTCAGTTTCTTCTGCTGCCGCTTCTGGAGCTGCAGTTTCTTCTGCCTCTTCCGGCGCTGCTTCTTCAGCAGGAGCTTCTTCAGCAACCTCTATAAACTCATCTGTGCTGCCTTCAGCATCTGCAAGCTGTAGACTAGATGCCTTGCCTTCAATAACAGCGTCAGCCATAGATTTAACATAAAGCTGAATCGCACGAATAGCATCGTCGTTTCCAGGAATTACGTAATCAACCCCGTCAACCTTATTATTGGTATCAACAACACCAACAACTGGAATGCCAAGCTTAACTGCTTCCTGAATAGCAATCTTTTCATGACCTACATCAATTACAAAAATTGCATCTGGTAGTCCAGGCATATCTTTAATACCAGAAAGAACTTTCTCCAGTTTCTCTTTTTCACGAGTTCTCATCAAAGCTTCTTTCTTGCTGATTTTTACAGCCTCGTTAATTTCCTGAGCTTCAAGATCTTTCAGTCTTTTGATAGATTGCTTTACTGTTTTAAAGTTAGTAAGCATTCCACCAAGCCATCTGTGATTAACATACGGCATTTCACAACGATTAGCTTCTTCACGAATTACGTTTTGTGCTGCACGCTTGGTACCAACAAAAAGGATCTTTCCTTTTTTAGCTGCAAGCTTGCCAACAAAGTTAAGAGCGTCATTGAATAACGGAAGGGTTTTTTCAAGATTGATAATATGGATCTGGTTTCTCTCGCCGAAAATGTATGGAGCCATCTTTGGGTTCCAGAAACGAGTTCTATGTCCGAAGTGAACACCAGCTTCCAACATCTGGCGCATTGATACTTTTGCCATTTTTTTCTCCTA
>QZLE01000006.1 GCA_004796365.1 Gammaproteobacteria bacterium
ATAAGGTAATAACATGGCCAAAGATACAGTTGGGATAGTAGGATACGGTTTATATATTCCTGAAACAGTAATGACTGCAGCGGACGTAGCGGAAGCTACAGAAGGTCAGTGGACTTCGGAAGCGGTTGAGCAAAAGCTTGGTTTTAAAAAGAAACCTGTACCTGGTGACAACGATGGTACCCAGGAGATGGGTGTTCGAGCTGCTCAGGATTGTCTTGAGCGTACAGGTGTTGATCCAATGGAGATTGACCTTCTTCTATGCATTGGTGAAGAATACAAAGAGTACCCGCTAACAACTTCTGGTATTTACATTCAGGAAAAGATAGGCGCGAAAAACGCATGGTCTATCGATATTCAGCAGCGTTGTAATACAACAGTAGCTGCTCTTAAAATGGCTAAGGACATGATCCTTGCTGACGAAGAAGTAAACACTGTAATGATCGTTGGTGGCTACAGAAACGGTGATTTTATCGACTATAAAGACCCTGCGGTTTCATTTATGTTTAACCTTGGTGCCGGTGGTGGTGCTCTTATCGTTAAGCGCAATCATGATCGTAACCTAGTTCTTGGTACTCACATTATCACTGACGGTAGCCTTGCTCGTGATGCTGGAGTGCTTTACGGTGGTACTGAGCACCCAATCGAAAAGCTTGATGATGCTGAGCTAGCTAAGGTTCGTGAGAATGGTAACCTTTCTCTAAGGGTATTTGAGCCAGAGCATATGAAAGATCGCTTGAACGAAGTATCAATGCCAAATTGGTTTGCCTGTATCGATAAGGCGCTTGCAAAGAGTGGGTATAAGAAAGAAGATCTTGGTTTCTGTAACGTTCTTCACTTTAAATATTCAATGTACCAGTACATGCTTTCTCAGCTAGGTCTTACTGAAGATCAGTCTGTATATCTGGATGAGTATGGCCATATCGGTCAGATCGACCAGTTTATTGCTATACACGAAGGTGTGGAGCAAGGCAAACTAAATGATGGTACCTTGATGGTAATCATCGCTGCCGGTATCGGTTACGTATGGGGTGCTACCATTGTTAAGTGGGGTCCTGCTGACGCGTAATTGGTTATCCGTTACTCCATGCAGTTTAAAAGGCGCTGAGTATTCGGCGCCTTTTTTGTTATGCTGCTTGTGTTTTTTTGTGGCATTATTTTGCCGCTTCGGAATCATCTTGCCGCACATGAATTCATAATTCCTACCTAACCCTTCCATTCGAAAGGGCAGTGAATGAAACAAATTGGAATCAAAGCGCTGCATAAGTTCCTCATCACTTTTGAAGAAGGATATTATGAAGAGTAATATTACAGATATATAAAACCTGGCACACCTATTGCTATACAAATACCGAAAGGGCAAATAAACATTTAGCCTATGTAAGAACAAAAGGTAAACAGTATGGCAATATCATTTGAAAAGGCATTCGGAGTCCAGTCGCAGGCGCTGGAGCTACGTGGCAAGCGTACTGAGCTTATAGCTTCTAATCTGGCCAATGCAGATACTCCAAACTATAAAGCCAGAGATATCGATTTTAAGGCAGCGCTTTCCCAGGCAGAAGGTATGCAAAAGTTCTCTACTTCGCGCTCAACAACAAATGTGCAGAAGACCGATGTCAAACATTTGTCACTCGGTCAGAATCAGAGTGTAAATGGCATCAGTGGCCGTACAGAAAAGACATACGAAACACTGTATCGCAACCCAATCAGTCCTTCACTTGATGGTAATACTGTTGAAACTCATGTAGAGCAGGCCAAATTTGCTGAAAACGCCCTGCAGTATCAAGCAACGCTTAACTTTTTATCACACCGCATCACCGGTCTTATGTCTGCGATTAAGGGAGAATAATTATGTCACTGTTTAATGTTTTCAATATCGCCGGTTCCGGAATGCAGGCACAAACAGTGCGCATGAATACAACCGCCAGTAATTTGGCGAATGTTGATTCGGTTGCAACAACACCTGAACAGGCATACAAGGCAAAGCATCCGGTTTTTGCGTCGGTTTTAAATGCACAGATGACAGGTGGGGTTAAGGTAAAAGACATATATCAAAGCGATGCCGAGCACCTTATGCGCTACGAGCCAAACAATCCGCAGTCAAATAATGAAGGCTATGTTTTTCAGTCCAATGTAAATTCGATTGAAGAGATGGTGAATATGATTTCAGCTTCGCGTTCTTATCAGAATAACGTTGAGATTATGAATACTTCGAAAGAGATGCTAACTAAAACCCTTTCTTTAGGTAAATAGGCTCTTGGAAAGTAGCGGGAGAGGTTAGGAGAATATTATGACAAGTATTTCAGATGTAGCCAATATCGTAAATCAAGGCTCAACAGCAACAAAAGAGGAAAAAAAATCTAATGAACTTGGTCAGGAAGATTTTCTGAAGCTAATGACCACACAGTTGCAGAATCAGGATCCGTTTAAACCAATGGATGACGGGCAGTTTATTGCGCAGATGGCATCATTTAGTACTGCGTCTGGTATTGGCGAACTGCAGGAATCTTTTGAGGACTTAGCCTCTGCGATAAATGGAAATCAGTTGTTGCAATATTCATCTTTGGTTGACAGAGAGGTTCTGATCAATAGTGATACTGGCTTCTACGACGGCTCGAATGAAATGACTGCCAGTGTAAATGTACCGGCATCTTCTTCAAGTCTTAGTGTGAATGTTTATTCTCAGTCGGGTGTAATCGTTGATTCATTAGAACTTGGCCCTCAGGCTGCGGGTGAAGTTAGTTTTGCATGGGATGGAACTGATCATGAAGGTGATCAGCTTCCACCTGGAAAATATGTAATCAAGGCAGAGACCAATTACGGTGGCACAGTAACTGCCTTAGATACCAATGTAATGGCTAAAGTGGAAAGTATTAGCATGGGTGTTGGCGGTAGGCCGCCAACGCTTAATCTGCAAGGGCTAGGATCGATGAGCACCAGTGGAATTGCACAAATTAGGTAATAACTGGTTTGATTTTAAGAATATTTTTGATGAATCAAACATAACGAATTACAAGTAGAAGTAAAAATAGGAGAACAGGTATGGCTTTTGAAACCGCACTCTCAGGATTGAACGCAGCATCCTCTGACTTGGATATTGTCGGTAACAATATTGCAAACAGTAATACTGCTGGTTTTAAATCATCACGTGGTGAATTTGCGGATATTTTTGCCGTAAGTAACCTTGGTGTAGCAGGTAA
>QZLE01000193.1 GCA_004796365.1 Gammaproteobacteria bacterium
CCATTACAGATAGATCAAAAGCGCAAGAGCCATGTCCTTTGGATTTTGTGGTTGGCCATTCTGCTGATGACCTAAGACTGGATAAAGATAAATGGTTTACATTAAGTGAGTTCCCATGGAGTGGTGATAATAAAGCTGGCGCCTGGGTAGCTGATAGTATGGTATGGAAGGTAAATGATATTGGGCAAACTGCTGACCTTGCATTTCAGTCAGGTGGTGGAATTCGACGTGATGTTGCCAAAGGCGAGGTTACATTTCTAGAAATCTATGAGACATACCCATGGAATGATGACCAGATGGTTAAAGTGCAGCTAAGCAGTCAAAATATCTGGGATTATATCGAAAGTCATTACGTTGGTAGCTCAGTATCTGCTGGCTGGTCAATTACAGCTGACGATGGAATAGTTACAGCAATTTCATATGATCAGGATGGCGCAGGTCCTTTAGCTCCAACCCATCTTGATAGAGCTGATACCACAACCATGTTTGATGTTGTGATCAGTGAATATATGTATCAACACGATGATTGGATAAGCGAATCGGGAAGCAACGTATCATTCCAGTCACAGGGAATTCCGTCAACACCTCTGGGAATAAGTATCCGTGATTCGGTAATCGAATATACCTCTCAATACGATTCTCAAAATCCAATGCAGGTCGATGGCCCAAGATATAATTTAAATACGGAATTGGCAGGTGGATTTAGGGCGGTAGTTACTCTAGTTAATGACGCTGAGAGTCAGCCATATTTTGAGGCAGTATTTATCAGGCTGATAGAAGCATTGCCTGAAACAGTTGCCAGAAGAACCAGTTACGGATTGGAACAGCTGGTTAATGAAGATGGATCAATAAATCCCGAACATCAGTTTGCAGAAACCATGTTGTATCGCAGTCATCTTGGATTCCCGGACGGATATCTGAAAGTTGGAGATATTATTGAGGTTTGGGGTGAAGGTGGTTTTTATTCAGGCAACCCGCAGCTTGTAGATCAGCAGGGTATTGTTGGTGCAGAGGAAGAATTTACCATTACCGGGTACGATCCTGATTTGGCACAACCTGAATATTATCCGACAATAAGTGAGTTTTGGACCGAATTTCACGAAAATCATCTTGTTAAATTCTATGCTGAAAAAATTGGCGATAAAAGTGTAAGGGATTCTAACGGAGATGTAATAACAATTTATAAAGAGGGTGGTTATTATTCAGTAGATGTATTGCCAGGTAATATCGGAGATACATTAGAGCTAATTGGCGTGCAGACCCATAGAGCAACACGTAGTCCTGATCGCAGATTCAGGCTGCGAGAAGCAAATCTTGTAAACGGCTATCCTCCGTATTCGCAAATAGATGAAATTTCTACTAATCCGGAAGTCGGAGTGCCGATGACGCTATCTGCAACTGCCGGTGATATGAATGGAATGACAACAATATCCTGCCATGCAAATGGTAATCAAATTGCCTATACAAGCTTTGAAGAGCCGAGTACTGGTGGAAAATACGATGATGACAATACTGCAAACCATCCGCTGGCAAATATTGCCGGAATGGCAGATGTTATATACACAAGCACAGGTGGTGAGCTTGGATTTTCCGCGTATTTCACCAGTAATGGCGGTACAGGATTAAGTGATTCAGACTATATTGGAGTTACTAACTATACCGGCAAGGTAAGTCAATACACCAACGGCACCCAGGGGTATCAGCTTAGTGATACCGATGGTATTGTTACAGTCAGCCTTGATAATGTCGACCTGAGTAGTCATCAACAATCTTCTGTTTGTATAGATGTATTTGTTCCGGAAACAAGCTGGGAGACTTCGTCTCCGGCAGATAATCTGCGCATATGGGTTGATGATGGTGTTACTGAAATTGACCTTCTTTCCAATGCAGGCGGTGATATTGATAATATAACTGTAGCTGGAAGCGCGCTAGAAGGCGTATGGCATACAATTGGATTAGATCTGTCTGGGAAAAGTAGCGCGATTCTTAAATTCGAGCTTGAGGCTAATTCATCCTCTGAAGCTTTGTACGTCGATAATGTTGTGTTTACAGATTCTGCATGGACCGGAGGTGGAACCACCCAAAATGAAGGCACAGTAACGCAGGTTGAGTTTTTCTATTCAACAGATGGTGGGCTTACATTTCAGTCAGCAGGAGTTGACACCGATGGTACAGATGGCTGGTCAGTTCAGTTCACCCCAGCAGTAGATGGTGACTATCAGTTTTATTCAATAGCTACAGATGCAGAAGGGATTGCAGAGCCTGCACCTATCATTGCTGACCAACAAAGTTATGTTGAAGATGATGAACCATATGCAGATGAGGAAATTCCACTACCACTTTGGGCCAACCTGTTATTTGCAGCGTTTATTGGCCTTGCTGGTATTTTCAAGACAAGGAGTAAGCGTAAATAGTGGTATTTGTGCCATTAAAAAATATTTTTACGTTCCCAGGCTTGCCTGGGAACGCATACTAAAAATTTAAAGCCTCACTTACTGTGCAAACAAGCATAGCAAGGCGACGAAAAAAGCCATCCTTTTTTGTCACAAATATCTCAGCTATATTCTAAAATTTAGGAATAATTTAAACGATTTATTACTGTAACAGTGTTACAATGATTGTTAATGAATTTCAGGAATATAGAGGTGACTTATGACTATTAATGAAGGTTTACGGATGATGGCAGGTGTGGTGATTCTTGTATCGGTTGCACTTGTTTACTTTCACTCTCAATATTGGTTATTGCTTACTGCATTTGTTGGACTAAATCTACTTCAATCAGCCTTTACTAAGTGGTGTCCGGCTATAACAATCCTAAAAAAACTTGGTTTTAAACAAGAAAAGGTAGTTGAAGAGTAGTTTTTTGGAAGTAAGGTGGGCATTGCCCACCAATTCTGGATATTTCTAACGATTTATCTTAAAGAAATTAACCATGGCGTTAAGGCTATCAGCCTGCTGAGTTAGGTTCATGCTGGCAGCCGAAGTTTCTTCAGCCAATGATGCATTTTGCTGGGTTATTACTTCCATCTGAGTAATAGCTGTATTTACCTGTTCAATACCCGCAGCTTGCTCACGGCTAGCTCCTGCGATTTCAGTAATCAGTGTTCCTGCCTTTTGTGTACCCTCAACGATTTTGCTTAGGGTTTCACCAGATTCATTAACCAGCTCAGAACCATTTTGAACCTTTTGTACGCTATCTAAAATCAGCTCTTTAATCTCTTTAGCTGCTGTAGCACTGCGTTGTGCCAGATTGCGTACTTCACTTGCCACAACAGCGAATCCTCTGCCTTGTTCACCGGCTCTTGCCGCCTCTACAGAAGCATTCAGCGCCAGAAGATTGGTCTGGAAAGCAATCTCATCAATAACACTGATAATGTCGGCTATTTTGTTACTACTGGTGTTAATCTCATCCATTGCACTGATTGCATTAATAATAATCTGCCCGCCCTGTTCTGCAATGGAGTTGGCTTGATGTGAGATATTTTGTGCTTGACTGGCATTATCAGCATTATTCTTAACAATACTTGTCAGCTCTTCCATGCTGGATGCAGTTTCTTCCAGGTTTGAGGCCTGTTGTTCAGTTCTGGCTGACATATCTCTATTTCCAGCTTCAATTTCGCGCGAAGTGTTTTCAATGTGACCTGTGGCTTGCAGGATCTGACTGACTACCTCATATAAACGATCAACAGTAGTGTTGATATTGGTTATTAAAGATGAATAAATCCCTGCATATTCTTTATCTACTTTTTGGGTTAGATCTCCGGACGCCAGTCTTGATAGTGACCCTTCAACATCTCTGAGTGCATTTTC
>QZLE01000030.1 GCA_004796365.1 Gammaproteobacteria bacterium
GCTACAGCAGGGCTTACCAAGTGAACCATGCCACCCTTACCCATTCTACCGTTGAAGTTTCTATTTGTAGTTGCTGCAGCAACTTCACCTTCAGCAAGAACACCATTAGACATACCCAAACATGCACCACAAGTTGGATTAGTCATACAAGCACCAGCATCACAAAGTGTCTTAATATAACCAAGATCAAGAGCTTTGTTGTAAATATCTGGTGTTGCAGGTGAAACAATTAGCCTAACGTGCGGATGAATTGTTTTGCCTTCAAGAATCTTAGCTGCAATAGCAAGATCTTCTAAACGGCCATTTGTACAACTTCCTAGATAAACTTGATCTACGCTAGTACCAGACATTTCAGAAACGCTCTTAACGCAATCAGGCTTAAAGCCATCAGTTACTTGAGGCTCCATCTGACTAACATCTAGATCGATAGTTGAAACGTACTCGGCATCTTCGTCAGAAACCCACTTTTGGAAATCTTCAAAAGCGGCCTGTTTATCGTTGTTGTAATCATCTTTGATAAATGGCCATAAGTAATCAACTGTAACCATATCTGGCATACAAACACCACTTGTGCCACCCATTTCGATAGCCATGTTACATAGAGTCATACGACTTTCCATGGACATGTTGTCAACAACATCGCCCCGGAACTCAACAACACAATCAGTTGCTCCGTTTACAGTAACTTCTCTAATGATACTTAAGATAATATCTTTGGCATAAACGCCCTCAGGTATCTCACCAGTGATATTAACACGCATAGTCTTTGGCTTTCTGAATGCACAAACACCTTTCAAGATACCAACCTCAAGGTCAGTAGTACCAACACCTGCAGCGAAAGCACCAAATGCGCCATGAGTACAGGTATGAGAGTCACCCATGATTACAGTGTAACCTGGACGAATAAAACCTTTCTCAGGGAAAAGAGCATGACAAACACCATTTCTACCGACGTCAAAGAAATCTTGGATTTCGTTGCGACGCGCCCATTCACGAAGAATTTTAGCTTGAGTAGCTGTTTTGGTGTCTTTAGCAGGTGTTACGTGATCAATAACAACTTTAATCTTAGTAGGGTCAAAAACACGATCCATTCCGCGATCTAAAAGATCAAGAATAGCGATAGGTGTTGTGATTTCGTGGCACATTACAACGTCTAATTTTAAGACGTGTGCCCCCGGAAACGGCTCATCAACTTGATGAGAGTCAAATATCTTTTCCGCAAGTGTCTTACCCATTTGCCCTCCTATTTGCAAAAGCATTGGTTATAAAAGTTATATAAATTTTAACACTGCTTGTGATAATTAACAGTGATAGTTTCTTATTAATATGATAACCGCAAGGAATGTAGATTCCCGATAGAACATAAGCTTGAACAAATAGGGATTGCAAATATTGTGCATTAAAGCGCCATGAACGCCATATAATCAAGGCGCAAGTCGTAAAAAAGATATTGAGAGTCTGTAAGTGTAATAGCTTAAATTAGTGACCGCCAAGATACGCTTCCTTAACAGCTGGATCAGAACTAAGGTCTTTACCTCTCCCCTCTTTTACAATTCGCCCGTTCTCAAGAACATAGCCTCTATCAGCAAGAGCTAGGGCTTTATGCGCATTTTGTTCAACTAGAAATACGGTAGTGCCTTGGTCACGAATATCAGCCAGAACTTCAAAAATCAAGTTAATTATTAAAGGAGCCAAACCCAAGGATGGTTCATCTAGCAATAGTAGTTTGGGTTTTGCCATTAATGCTCGTCCAATTGCCAGCATCTGCTGTTCACCACCAGATAAAGTTCCACCCTGCTGAGATATACGCTCTTTTAGACGGGGAAATAACTCCAGCACCTTCTCAAACATTTCTGCTGCTTCTTGTTCAGGGGTAAAATATGCGCCAAGCATAAGGTTTTCTTCAACAGTTAATTTTGGGAAAACCCTCCTTCCTTCTGGTGAAATCGCTATCCCTTTGCGCATAATCTCATGCGGTTTCAGGCTGGAAATATCTTCATTTTCAAAGACTATCTGACCACTGATAATAGAAATATCACCGCACAGTGTCATAAGAGTTGTAGATTTTCCTGCCCCGTTTGCACCTATAAGGGTAACTATTTCCCCCTGGTTGATCGTAAAAGAAATATCATGCAATGCCTGGATTGAACCATACCCTGAATTTACATTTCTTAGTTCAAGCAAATCTATTCCTCCGCATATTAACTCTACTCTTCCTCACCTAAGTAGGCGCTGATAACAGCGGGATCACTCTGCACTTCAGACGGTAGATCATTGGCAATTACCCTTCCCTGATCCAGTACAAGTATTCGATCTGAAATATTCATCACCAGTTTCATATCGTGCTCAATCAATAGCACAGTAATGCCGTACATATCGCGTAATTGTACAATCAATTCATCCAGCTCTTCGGTTTCTTTAGGGTTAAGCCCTGCGGCTGGCTCATCTAGCAATAACATTGTTGGTTCAGTAACCATACAGCGCGCAATCTCAAGGGTTCTTTGCTGTCCATAAGCCAAAGAGTTAGCTTCACGATTTGCAAATGCAGTAAGTCCAAGCTGGTATAGCCAGTACTCAGCCTTATCCAAAGCTTCAGATTCAGCCTTTCTATATTGTGGCAGCTTAATAATTCCAGATATAAGATTCCTGTTGGCAATATTATGTTGTGCCACAAGAAGGTTTTCCAAAACTGTCATCTCTTTAAACAGACGAATATTCTGAAAGGTCCTTACTAACCCATACTTAGCTATCTTATGGCTAGAGCGCCCCTCAATTGCATGACCATTAAACGATATATTGCCTGTATTTGGTGCGTAAAAACCACTTATACAGTTAAAAATAGTAGTTTTTCCAGCACCATTAGGTCCGATGATACTAAAAATCTGTCCAGACTCTACAGCAAATGAAACCCTATCAACTGCCAATAGGCCACCAAAGCTAAGCGCAATAGAATCAACGCTAAGAAGGGATGGCTGCATATTCAACACCCACACTCCTGACTTTTTTGTCTATTTTGCAGTTTAATAAACGGTCTAGTAGCAGGGAATAACCCTCTAGGTCTCCAGATCATCATAACAATCAAGATCAGACTAAAGATAAGCATGCGGTACTCTTGCAGGTCCTGTGAATAGTCTTTGAGAACCGCAACAAAAATGGCAGCCAGTATAATACCAATTGTCGACCCCATGCCGCCCATGACCACAATCGCAAGCACGATTACTGATTCTATAAATTCAAACGATTCTGGACTGATATGCCTTTGTTTAGCAGCAAAAAAACAACCTGCAAGCCCTGCAAAGAATGAGCTGATTGCAAATGCAGATAATTTAACAGAGGTAGAGTTTATCCCTAATGACTTGCATGCAGTTTCATCTTCGCGTAATGCCTCCCAAGATCTGCCAATCGGCATCTTAACCAGTCTGCTGATAACATAAATAGTAAAGATAACTAGTGCCAATGCCAAAAAGTAGAAAAAGAAATCTTTTATAATCGAATTATATTCAAGGCCAAAAAACTCATGAAATGGAACCCCACCCTCTTTTGCTCTACGTGAAAACTCGATACCAAACATTGTGGGTCTATCAATGGAACCAATTCCATCTGGTCCTCCGGTTATACTACCCAGATTACGCAGCAATATTACCAGTACCTGACCAAATCCCAATGTAACAATCGCAAGATAATCACCGCGCAGTCTTAACACTGGGAACCCAAGAATAATACCAGCCAAAGCAGCAGTCATACCTGATAGCGGTAATGCCAGCCAAAAAGAAAAATCATAAAAGTGGTTTAATATTCCATATGTATAGGCACCAACAGCATAAAACGCTATATATCCAAGATTAAGCAGCCCGGCATAGCCAACAACAATATTGAGACCTAAGGCAAGTAGGATATATATATAAATATCAATAAACATTCCGATCCACAATTTATCACTAACGATAAATGGATAAACGGATAGGCAAATCAATACAGTTAGGTAGAATAAAGGATTAAATCTATCAGATCCTTTAAGCTGAATAGCATGTTCTGCAATTTGCTCAGCACGTACTAACGTCTTGAGAACATTTCCAAATCCTTTAAAGACAAATACGAGCTGATCTCTGAAAAGCTGAATAATAAAAACTATTGTGCAACCAATTACTACATACCATGGCCTGGCAACTACAGTAGTCTCAATACCTTCAACCTGTATCAAACCACCAATAGTCAGGCTGAGAAGCACAAAAGATAAAACCGTAGCTATAATGGCGTTCTGGAAATTTTGTTTCATACCTTTTCGATCTCCGCTTTACCGAGAAGACCAGAAGGTAATACCAAAAGAATTAATAAAAGAAGCACAAAAGAGACAATATCCTTATAATCACCGCCTATATATGCACTGGCAAAACTCTCTGTAAAACCTAATACAAAACCTCCAAGCATAGCACCAGGAATACTGCCAATTCCACCTAGAACCGCAGCAGTGAATGCCTTGATCCCAATTATAAAGCCCATGGTATCGCGTACTGTTCCGTAGTACAGACTAACCAAGACACCGGCAACAGCAGCAAGTGATGCACCGATTACAAAAATCACGGAAATAATAGTGTCTGTGTTAATACCGAGTAGATTTGCCATACGCCTGTCTTGTTCTGTAGCTCGACAGGCAACACCCAACTTAGTTTTACTGATAAAATAGGTAAACAACACCATAAATACTAAAGTTACAACAGGTATAAGGATTTGCATATAGCTTATAGAAAATGATTCAGATACTGTAAATGATCCTGGGATTAACTGTTTAACTGCGAATGGCCTTGGGCCTTGGGATAACTGCATAAAATTTTGCAGAAAAAAAGACATACCAATTGCTGAGATTAAGGGGATTAACCTGTGCTTACCTCTAAGTGGCCTGTAAGCCACCCTTTCAATACTCCAGCCAAGGACACTGGATACCAGAATTGCTATGAGAAGCATTGCAATAAGATAAACCGGTACTAAAGATGCACCAATTGATGACAGTATGGTCATTACGATCAGCCCAACAAAAGCGCCAACCATATACACTTCACCGTGTGCAAAATTTATCATCCCAATAACGCCATAGACCATGGTATAACCAATGGCAATTAGCGCATAAATACTTCCGAGCGTTATTCCATTTAATATCTGCTCTAATAACTGCATGGATCTTCCGTTATTTACTATTTATGACAACTCAAGTACAAACATCTTTAGTATGTTTTTCGGAATTATTTAGCAGGTGTCTTTGTACCATCAGCGTGCCAGTTATAGACTATAAACTTAAATGCTTTCAGGTCGCCATTCTTTTGAAATGCTACAGTACCAATTGGGGTTTGGTATGTCGATTTTTTCATCAATTTGGCAACAGTATATGGGTCTTCAGATTTGGACTTTGCAATTGTATCAGCAATTATCTGAACTGCTGCATATGAAGGCATCACAAACGGGCCGGAAGAATCAAGCTTTTTATCATCGAAGGCCTTAACCAAGCCAGCATTAGCTGGGTCAGTAGTGAAATCAGCAGGAAGAGTTACCAGTAGCCCTTCAGAAGCTTCACCTGCTATTGCGCTGATATCTTTATTACCAACCCCTTCAGGCCCCATAAATCTAGATTTTAATCCACGCTCACGAGCCTGTCGGAGTATTAAGCCAAGCTCAGGGTGATAACCGCCGTAATAGATAAAATCAACATCCAGCCCTTTTATTTTAGAGATTAGAGCCGAAAAATCATTGCTACCCTTGGTTACACCTTCAAACAACACAACTTTTACATTGCTAGCATTAAGCTGCTTTTTTACAACTTCAGCGAGCCCTTGGCCATACTGCTGCTTGTCATGAATAATTGCAACTCGTTTTGGCTTAATCTCGTCGATAATAAATTTAGCGGCAACATCACCTTGCTGAGAATCAAGTCCGATTGTACGGAATAGCATCTCAAAGCCTCTTTTGGTAATTTCTGGGCTAGTGGAAGCCGGAGTAATCATTAAGACCCCTTCTTCATCATAAATATCAGAAGCAGGTTGAGTTGAACCAGAACAAAGATGACCTACAACAAAACTGATACCTCTGCTTACAACCTTATTGGCAACAGCTACAGCTTGTTTTGGCTGGCAGACATCATCAAGAAGAACGGCTTCAAGTTTTTTTCCGTTAACACCACCCTTGCTATTAATTTGATCAACAGCCATTGAGGCACCATCCATCTGCATCTTTCCATATTGAGCAACTGGTCCTGTAATTGGGCCAACGATTGCAATTTTAATCGTATCAGCTGAAAAACTAGAAGGTACGAAGGCGAACGTAAACATAGCGGCAGCAATTATTGATTTTGTGAATTTTGCTAACATGAAGAAATCCTCTCTTATATCCATTTACCAGTATCCATTAAACTGGGATTGCTTAAAAAATATAATCAGAAGAGATTACAGTATTTGGTAATAACTGCAAACGAAAATAGGAATAAAAAACAATATGCGCCAGCAAGACAAACAAAAACAGGGTTTCGGCGTACCGTAACCCTGTTCTCCTGTTTTGACAGAAAATCTCTGTCGTTGATTAAATCATGTTGTAAATTATTTGTTTATCTATTTGCCTATATCAATCAACTTAATTACGCTTCCTTTAATATAGCTCCTTGCTATTTTCCTCCTTGGCGGTAACTCCTTTACCGTAAGCGCAATTTAAATTTACTATAATCAGCATTTTGAGAAAATAAGAGTCGTCTTATCATCCTGTAGGAATATTCCCACAATATCGTAAGAAAGATTCAATATTTATTTACACCAAAATAAGTTTAGTGTATTCAACCATTTATGACCCATACACCACCACCATCAAAAAAAATAATTTACGAATTGTCTTGACGCATTGCAGGGTAAGTCTTATATAGTCAATCTTAGATGCGTGATAACGACTACAATATAATCAAAATTTGTAGCCTATAAACCAAACTGTGAATTAAGGATATCATGGCCAAGTCATTAGTAATTGTGGAGTCACCGGCGAAAGCCAAGACAATAAATAAGTATCTCGGCAAGGATTACATTGTAAAATCCAGCGTGGGCCATATCAGAGACTTACCTGGGGCAGGATCTAAGACCTCGACATCTACTCCGTCAGAGCGCGCAAAAGAAGCCGCTAAAACCAGAAAGATGTCAGCAGAGGAAAAAGTTGTTTATAAGGCTAAAAAAGCTAAGAGCCAACTTATTACCCGCATGGGAATAGATCCTGAAAACGATTGGAAAGCAAATTATCAGATTATTTCCGGTAAAGAAAAGGTTGTTAACGAATTAAAAAAACTGGCCAAAAATGCTGATCACGTTATTCTCGCAACTGATTTGGATCGCGAAGGAGAAGCAATTGCCTGGCATTTGCGCGAAGTAATTGGTGGTAATGACTCAAGATTCCAACGTGTTGTATTTAATGAGATTACTAAATCGGCCATTGAAGAGGCCTTTTCACATCCTGAAATCCTAAATATTGACAGAGTTAATGCTCAGCAAGCCAGAAGGTTCCTGGACCGAGTTGTTGGCTTTATGCTCTCTCCTTTACTTTGGGCCAAAGTTGCCCGTGGCCTTTCTGCCGGCAGGGTTCAGTCAGTTGCGGTAAAGCTTGTTGTTGAGCGTGAAAGGGAAATCAGAGCATTCAATCCTGAAGAATACTGGGAAGTATTTGCCGATCTGAATTCTGACAAGAATGCTGTTAAGTTCCAGGTAGCCAAGGAAAATGGTAAAACCTTCAAGCCTGTAAATAAACAACAAACAGATATAGCTGTTGAAAAGCTAAAAAAAGCTGAATTTAAACTTACAGACCGTGCCGACAAGCCTACCAAGAGCTACCCTAACCCACCGTTTATAACATCTACACTTCAGCAAGCAGCAAGCACCAGATTAGGTTTTGGCGTGAAAAAAACCATGATGCTTGCTCAAAGGCTGTATGAGGCTGGTTTTATTACCTATATGCGTACCGACTCCACCAGCCTGAGTGCTGATGCTGTTAATTCATGCAGAAACTATATCCAGGAAAATTTTGGCGCAAAATATCTACCTGAAAAGCCAAACGCCTATACCAGTAAAAAAGGAGCACAAGAGGCTCACGAAGCGATCAGACCATCGAATGTTGATATATCAGCAACACAGCTTCCATCGTCATTTGACAGAGATTCCCAAAGACTTTATGAGCTCATTTGGCGTCAATTTGTTTCATGCCAGATGCCACCAGCTGAATTTAAAAGCACAAGCCTAACCATTACAGCAGGGAATTTTGAGCTAAGGACAAGAGGACGAATTCTAACATTCGACGGTTTTCTTAAGATAATACCGCAAGCATCTAAAAAAGATGAAAATATTGAGCTGCCAGACATCAAAAAAGGTTCTGTATTAACTTTAAAAGAGCTTGAACCAAAACAACACTTTACTAAACCACCAGCTAGATATTCAGAAGCATCGCTGGTTAAAGAACTCGAGAAAAAAGGGATCGGCCGCCCTTCAACTTATGCCAATATTATCTCGACTATCCAAGATAGAGGGTACGTAAAAATTGAGAATAAGCGGTTTTACGCTGTCAAAATGGGCGATATCGTGACTGACAGACTCTCTGAAAACTTTGAACACTTAATGGATTATGGATTCACGGCGAATCTTGAAGAATCACTGGATAAGATTGCTGATGGTGATCTCAACTATAAGTCTGTTTTGAATGAGTTTTACGAAGATTTCTCGTCACGTCTAGATGCTGCATCAAGTGAAAACGGAATGCGTGCAAATGAGCCGACAGAAACAGATATACAATGCCCGGAATGCTCCGAAGGACATATGCAAATCAGGACTGCAAGCACTGGTGTTTTCTTAGGATGTTCGCGCTACTCTCTACCTCCAAAAGAGCGCTGCAAGGCCACGATGAACCTTACATCTGCAGATGAAGTTATTAATACAGATGATGATGAGGCTGAAACAAATGCACTTAGAGCCAAACACCGTTGTCCAATCTGCGATACAGCTATGGAAGCATACCTTATCGATGCTACACGAAAACTTCATGTTTGTGGTAATAACCCAGACTGCCCAGGGTATGAAATCGAAACTGGCAACTTTAAGATCAAAGGTTACGACGGCCCTGTTATTGATTGCGATAAATGCGGAGCAGAGATGCAGCTGAAATCCGGGCGATTTGGTAAGTATTTTGGTTGTACCAACAGTGAATGTAAAAATACCAGAAAACTATTGAAAAACGGAGAAGCTGCTCCACCTAAAATGGATCCAATTCCATTGCCGGATCTTCGCTGCGATAAAAATGATGACCACTTTATACTCAGAGATGGAGCTGCAGGGTTATTCCTGGCTGCAAGCAAATTCCCTAAGATAAGAGAAACGCGTGCGCCTTTAGTTAAGGAAATAATTCCATTAAGAGAAGTCATCGATCCAAAATATACCTACCTTACTGAAGCGCCAGCCCAGGATCCAGATAAAAACCCGGCAATTATACGCTATAGCCGCAAAACAAAAGAGTCTTATGTTATGTCAGAAGTTGAAGGAAAGGCAACAGGATGGAAAGCTTTCTACAACAATGGAACATGGACTGAAGAACTACCGAAAAAGAAAAGCGCTAAGGCTAAAACCCAAAAATAGTTGTATATTTCTAGATTGCCCGATAATTTCGGGCAATAATGCTGTTATTTTGCTATTTTGTATTCAATTTATTTATTAGATTGTGTAGTTCTTCACCGCAATTTTCAATAGTTGAAAATAAATCTTCAAAGTTAGCAACTTCAACCTCACCAATACTATCTTTCCCGATATGTGCGACGCTAATTATTGTATCTATTTTCTCTTTACATGCCTTTTGAATATTTGCCAAAATCTCATACGAAGTTGCTACCGTACTATCCGCATCATCGGATCGCTTACTCTCCCCTAAGCGGGTAAATACAGCCATTCGATGTCTCAGAACTGCCCAATGAATAGGCTTAGTGACAAAATCATCAGCACCAGAACTAAAACCACGTTGAACAGACTGATCATCATCAAGACCTGTGATAAGAATAACTGGCATATTGGCTGTAGCTGGGTTTTCTTTTAAATACTGACAAAAATCAAAACCATTCATACCGGGCATATAACCATCGATCAAAGCGATATCCGGAGTGTATTTTTCTAAGAGGATTTTTGCTTCATCAGCTCCTGATGCATCTATGGGAGTATAGCCATTTTCGGATGCAAAACTGCACATAATTAATCGCAATGAGGGATCATCATCAACGATCAATACGATCGGTTTATAAGAACTATTACTATACATTTACACCACTCCCCAGTAAAAAAATATATATTTTTTAAGGTTAAGATAATCGCATAAAAAGAATTATTAAACAGTTATGTAATTCTCTTTATGTTTTATAAAAGTATAGAAAACATTTCATATTCAACAAAAAAATGCAGCCATTTAGGCTGCATTTAAGGATCTTTGTTGAAAAGAGTAGGATTAATTCTTTTCTTTATCAACAATTTTGTTTGCACCAATCCAAGGCATCATACCACGAAGCTTTTCGCCAACTTCTTCGATTGGGTGCATTCTACCAAGACGACGCTTAGCTTTAAGAGATGACTGACCAGCCTTGTTCTCAAGAATAAATTCTTTAGCAAACTCACCATTTTGGATCTCTTTAAGGATACGCTTCATCTCTGCCTTAGTTTCATCGGTAATAATACGTGGACCACGAGTTAAATCGCCGTATTCTGCAGTGTTAGAAATTGAGTAGCGCATATTAGCGATGCCGCCTTCGTACATAAGGTCAACAATAAGTTTAAGTTCGTGTAAACACTCAAAGTAAGCCATCTCTGGAGCGTAACCAGCTTCAACAAGAGTTTCGAAACCAGCTTCAACTAGAGCAGTACATCCACCACAAAGAACAGCTTGCTCACCAAACAGGTCAGTTTCTGTTTCATCAGGGAATGTAGTTTCGATAACACCTGAACGACCACCACCATTTGCAGAAGCATAAGAAAGGGCAATATCTCTAGCCTTGCCAGAAACATCCTTATGAACAGCGATAAGGCTTGGTACACCGCCCCCCTCAGTGTAAGTAGAACGTACAAGATGACCAGGACCTTTTGGTGCAACCATGATTACGTCCAGATCTTCACGAGGCTCAATGCAACCATAGTGAATGTTAAAACCGTGAGCAAAAGCAAGAACAGCGCCCTGCTTAATGTTAGCTGCGATTTGATTGTTGTAGATGTCAGCCTGATACTCGTCTGGAGCAAGAATCATTACAAGATCAGCAGTCTTAACCGCTTCATCTACCACTGCTACTTCAAAACCAGCATCAGCAGCTTTTTTCGCAGCTGCAGAATTAGGCATTTCACATACTGTAACAGTTACACCAGAATCACGAAGGTTATTTGCATGCGCGTGCCCTTGCGAACCATAACCAACAATAGCTACCTTCATACCTTGAATTATTGAAAGATCTGCATCTTTATCGTAAAAAACCTTCATTTTTTCCTCTCAATTAAATAAATAATAACTTTAAGAACCTCACCAGCATGCTAAAAAAGGAAGCTGATACTAGACCTTTAAAGTAGTTTCTCCACGAGCTATACCAATAACACCTGAACGAACAACCTCCATAATTTCGGCTTCACTCAGGGCTTCAAGAAAGGCATCAAGCTTTGAACTTCCGCCTGTCATCTCAATGGTATATGTTGAATCTGTAACATCTAATATTTTCCCACGGAAAATATCGCATACCCTTTTTGCAGCGTCTTTTTTGCCAGAATCTACAACCGCAACTTTAACCAGCAACATTTCACGTTCTATGTGAGATCCACTGGTCATATCTTTAACCATAATTACATCAACCAGCTTATTAAGCTGCATCATAATCTGCTCAATAGTAGTATCATTACCACTTGTTACCACAGTCATGCGAGATAAAGATGGATCGTTAGTCGGAGCAACTGTTAACGAATCAATATTGTAAGCACGTACAGAAAATAAACCAGCAACCTTCGATAGTGCCCCTGCTTCATTTTCAACTAAGACCGAAATAATATGACGCATCTATTGTCACCAATATCCTGAATCTGGTAAAAAACACAAAAAGAAGCCGACAAAACTACCAAACTATGAAGGGAGTTGCAGAGATTTTATTGCATAA
>QZLE01000200.1 GCA_004796365.1 Gammaproteobacteria bacterium
GAAAATGAGTTAAAATACGCGACCTTAAAGACTCAAAGCATCAAAGCTGCATACGATAAAATTCGTAAAGATCGCGGAATTTACCGCTAGTTTTTCTGCTTATTGTCCCAAGATTTAGAATTATCTAAGCCTCAAAGGTTAATCTATGCTCGATTTTAAAATTGCTCCATCCATCCTTTCTGCAGACTTTGCCCGCCTAGGTGAAGAGGTTGAAAATGTTCTTGCCGCCGGTGCAGACATCGTCCACTTCGACGTAATGGACAACCACTATGTCCCAAACTTGACCATTGGCCCCATGGTGTGCAAGGCATTACGAGATTACGGCATCACGGCTGAGATTGATGTACACCTTATGGTGAAACCTGTTGACCGGATCGTACCTAACTTTGCCGATGCCGGGGCGGATTACATAACGTTTCATCCGGAAGGCTCGGAGCATATCGACAGAACCCTTCAACTAATCAAAGAGTGCGGTTGCAAGCCCGGTCTGGTGTTCAACCCAGCTACTCCGTTAGATTGTTTGAAATATGTTATCGACAAAGTGGACATGGTGCTGTTGATGTCGGTTAACCCGGGCTATGGTGGGCAGAAGTTCATTCCAACAACCATGGACAAATTGCGCGAGGTACGCAAGATAATTGATGACAGCGGTTATGAGATCAGGCTTGAGATCGACGGCGGCGTGAAGGTGGACAATATTCGCGAAATTGCAGAGGCCGGCGCCGACACATTTGTGGCTGGTTCTGCAATCTTCAGCCAACCTGAATATAAAAAAGTTATTGATGAAATGCGCAACGAACTTGCATTAGCGCGCGATAAATAATATAAAAGAGATATTCGATTCAGGTTTATAAAAATGTCTTTTTACAAAAATAAAATACACACCATCGGCATGAATTCGGTGGGATTAATGAGCTCAGAACGATGGCGTTAACCCGTCATTACTCTGTATATATTTAATCTCACAACTTTTCATTGCAAAACTACGATGGTGAAAACATGGATAAAAAGACCTTTGAACAGATGGCCGCTGACGGCTATAGTAAAATTCCCTTGGTGCGCGAGATCATCGCGGACCTCGATACACCACTAACCGTTTATCTTAAACTTGCCGATAGCAAACCATATACCTATTTGCTCGAATCAGTTCAGGGCGGCGAAAAATGGGGCCGTTATTCCATTATCGGCCTGCCATGCAAAGAACTGATTAAGGTTGAAGGCTTCACCGTTACCACAGAAAAAGACGGTGAAGTTACCAACCAGCAGCAAGTAAAAGATCCACTTAAGTTTGTTGAAGAATTCCAGGCACAATATGCCGTTCCGGAGCAAAAACAGATCAAGGACATACCGCGCTTTACCGGCGGGCTGGTTGGCTATTTTGGCTATGACATCGTACGCTACGTTGAACCACGCCTCGGACGGTGTCCGAACCCAGATCCACTAAAGGTTCCTGAAGTTCTGTTAATGGTTTCCGACGAAGTAATCGTGTTTGACAACCTTGCCGGCAAGATCTATATCATTGTCCATGCCGATACCAAGATCGCCGACTCATTTGAGTCAGCAAACCAGCGCCTTCAGCAAATCGTTACCGACCTACGCGAAGCCTGCTGCTGTTATCCGGAAAAGATGGAAAAAAAGGCCATTGCTGAGACTGATTTTGTCTCTGGCTTCACTGAAGATGCCTTTAAAGAAGCTGTCGATAAAATCAAGCAATACATTATCGATGGCGACTGCATGCAGGTGGTACCATCACAGAGAATGACAGTACCTTTTGAATCTTCTCCACTGGACCTGTATCGCGCCTTGCGCTGCACCAACCCTTCTCCATACATGTTTATGCTTAATCTAAACGATTTCCACATCGTTGGTTCTTCACCAGAAATTCTGGTGCGCGAAGAAGATGGCATAATCACGGTACGCCCGATTGCTGGAACCAGAAAACGTGGTGTTGACGAGGCACATGACGTAGAGTTGGAGCAAGATCTTCTTGCCGACCCGAAAGAGATCGCTGAACACCTAATGCTGATTGACCTGGGTCGCAACGATATAGGCCGTGTTGCCAAAACCGGTAGCGTTAAGGTTACCGAACAGATGGTAATTGAACGTTATTCGCACGTGATGCACATCGTCTCTAACGTTTGCGGCAAGATCAAAGAAGATATGAGCCCGATCGACGTACTTAAGGCCACTTTTCCTGCAGGGACACTTTCAGGGGCACCAAAGATCCGTGCCATGGAGATCATCGACGAAGTGGAACCGGTCAAGCGCGGCGTTTACGGTGGCGCAGTAGGATATATCTCTTATAGCGGCAATATGGACACCGCCATCGCCATCCGCACCGCAGTTATCAAAGACAACAAGCTACACATACAGGCCGGCGCCGGCATTGTTGCCGATTCGGTTCCGCAATCGGAATGGGATGAGACCATGAACAAGGGGCGCTCAATGTTCCGCGCAGTTGACATGGTTGAACAAGGCTTTGAAGTACTTAAATAGGAAAGGAGAAACAAGATGCTATTAATGATTGATAATTACGACTCCTTTACCTTTAATTTGGTGCAATACCTGTGCGAGCTGGGAGCTGAAGTTGAGGTACACCGCAACGACCAGATCACCATTGAACAGATCAAGGAGCTGAATCCGGAAAAAATTGTACTTTCCCCTGGACCATGCACCCCTAATGAGGCAGGAATTTCACTCGATGTGGTAGATGAATTTGGCGGCAAACTACCGATTCTTGGAGTTTGCCTTGGACATCAAACCATTGGCCAGGCATTTGGCGGAGATATCGTGCATGCCAGCAAGGTGATGCATGGCAAAACCTCAGATGTATACCACAAGGATATCGGTGTCTTCAAAGGACTACCAAATCCGATGTCGGCAACCAGATATCACTCGCTAGTGATAGATAAAAACACCATGCCAGATTGCTTTGATATCACATCATGGACCCTTACAGAAGATGGAGAAATCGATGAAATCATGGGCGTACGCCATAAGGAGCTGAATATAGAGGGAGTGCAGTTTCATCCCGAATCAATCCTGACGCCCGACGGGCATGATCTGCTTAACAACTTCTTAAAACGTTAGCTTTTGTAAGTGTTGTCATCCTCCGGCTTGAACGGAGGATGACAACAAAAATAAGTTATTATTTTCGCAGCGTAAAGCGCGCATACTGCCTTTTTTAACATGGATTCTCGCTTTCGCGGGAATGACGTCTTTTTTAAATTTAACTCTAATAAAACTCCAATTAATCAGCACTTACTGGTAAAATAGCGCGCTTATAAAAATCTGCAATAGTTGTGATAAAACAATCAGCTATAACCATTAACACCAACGGAGAAACAGACAGAATGAAAGTACTGGTTATCGGCGGCGGCGGTCGCGAACATGCACTAGCCTGGAAGGCAACTCAATCACCTAAGGTTAGCCAGGTCTTTGTTGCACCAGGAAATGCCGGTACTGCCCTCGAACCAAATATTTCCAATGTTTCTATCAGCGCAGAAGATGTAGACTCGCTGCTTGAGTTCGCCAAAACAGAGGCAATAGACCTGGCCATCGTTGGTCCAGAGGCTCCGCTAGTGCTTGGTGTTGTAGATAAATTTACCGCATCTGGCTTCCGCTGCTTCGGCCCTACAGCAGAGTGTGCACAGCTGGAAGGTTCCAAAGCATTCTCCAAAGACTTCCTTGCAAAACATAATATCCCAACTGCTGAATATAAAACCTTTACCGATCCTGCTCTGGCTGAAGCATATATCGAAGAGAAAGGCGCTCCTATTGTGGTTAAGGCGGATGGTCTTGCTGCAGGTAAGGGCGTAATCGTCGCACAAACCGAAGAAGAGGCTATTGCAGCAGTCAAAGACATGCTGGAAGACAACGCATTTGGCGATGCTGGTAGCCGCGTTGTTGTTGAAGAATTCCTTACTGGTGAAGAGGCCAGCTTTATCGTAATGGCAGACGGCTCCAACGTGATCCCATTTGCTACATCACAAGACCACAAAGCGCGTGACAATGGCGACCAGGGCCCAAACACTGGCGGCATGGGCGCTTACTCACCTGCACCAGTTGTTACTGATGACGTATATCAAAAAGCCATGGAGCAGGTAATTAGGCCAACTATCGAAGGGATGATTGAAGACGGCATGCCATACACCGGATTCCTTTACGCAGGGCTGATGATCGATTCTGAAGGCAACCCGAAGGTACTGGAATTTAACTGCCGCTTCGGCGACCCGGAAACTCAACCGATTATGATGCGCCTTCAATCAGATCTAGTTGAGCTATGCGAGGCTGCAATCGACAAAAGACTTGATCAGATGGGAATCGAATTTGACCCGCGACCATGCCTGGGTGTGGTTATGGCGGCTGGAGGCTACCCTGCAAGCTATAACAAAGGTGACGAAATCATCGGGATTCCAACCGAAGAACTGGATGGCGCCAAGGTTTTCCATGCCGGAACCAAACTGGATAATAACAAGGTACTGACCAATGGCGGCCGCGTACTTTGTGCTTGTGCACTTGGTTCCAACGTTACCGAGGCACAACAAAAAGCTTATAAGCTTGTTGAGCAGGTTAAATGGGATAAGGTTTATTTTCGTACCGATATTGGGTACAGGGCTATTGCAAGGGAGAATAGCTAATCAAATTAGCGCGTCATGCCTGCACAGGCCGAGATCCAGAAAGAACAACAAAAAAAGGCGCCATAGGCGCCTTTTAAAATTTAATCATTTCAGACTCTAGTCCCAACCTTCAACTGCATCGTTCGATGGTGGTACAACTGTCTGTTTTCTTCCGTCACTGTCTATAGCATAACCATTGTAATCAGATGCATTTGCGGTTGGAGCCGCGTAAATCCTGACACAGGATTTAATATCTGTAGAAGAAGGAGCAATACATGAACCTGCAGAAAAGTCATAATAATCTTTAATCGCATCATCATTGGCACAGTCTAGGGAGAAGTCTGTCTCAAAGTCAGCAGATGCCTTATATGTCTTATACTCAGTAAAATACTCTGTTTCTGCGGTTATTGCCTGGGCAGCACAAACTTTGGCATCATCCTGACGAGCGCGTTTTATATACTCGATATAGCTAGGAACAGCCACAGCAGCCAAAATACCTACTATTGCCACTGTAATCATCAATTCGAGAAGGGAAAAACCTCTTTGTTTCATCTGGAGCTCCAGTTATTATTTTTTATAATAATCTAAGTATTATTAATTATTTATCTTCTATTGGCAACTGAATTTTTATTCTAACGGATCAATATAATCCTTTATTTGCAGTTTTAATTTTGTTATTTTTTCTGGATGCTTGGTTATCAGGGCTCGGATAACCTCACGCACAACATAAATTATAGAACACAACCGAAAAATATGGGGAAAAATCATGCAATCCAGAGGCATCACTCTTCTGGAATTGTTGGTGTCTATTGCCGTAATGGGGATTATGGCAGCTACCGCAATTCCATCTTTTAATAATTTCATCAAAGACTCCAGACTATCCAGCAGCCTAATCAATCTGCGGTCAGACCTATATCTGACTCGAAGCAATGCGATTCGTTATAACCGCCACACGGTTATCTGTGCCAGCAATGAGGCCAACACCAACTGCTCTGGATCACCAGACTGGGAAAACGGCTGGATTGTATTTGTCGACATAAATAAGGACGGCGAATGCAAAAGTGCAGATGGCATCTGCGAAGATGGAGGCAAGATCGTCAAAATTGGCGAAGGGGTAACATCCACCGATTTGAAGCTTCGCGGCTACAGCCACCGCAGTTACAAAATTCGCTATGACCCTGAAGGGTTCAGCTATGCATTTAATGGTACGATCACTGCCTGTGACAGCCGTGGAACAAAGAAGGCACGGGGACTGGTCATTAACAATACTGGACGAGTGCGCAGTACAGATAAGGATGATAAGTTGAAGTGTGAGTGATATTGAGAGAAACGAACAATAATAAAAGAGTTATGAACTCAGTCGCTTTTACTCAGGAATTTTGATGGTCTTAGCAGTGGCTGAGTTAGAATAAATCATCTCCCGATAAACACCTATCTTCACAGCTGGTTTATAGTCGGGATTGATTTCATGCTGGTAGACACTGGTGATATCGAAATAATCGCAGGCGATCTTTCCAGCGCTGGAACCTTTTCCCCCCCGGGGACAGGTAGTACCTTTGGCTTCCTGCTTGATAGATACGGTAAGTTGACGATCGTACTCCAGGTCCTTAACCGCCTTTTCATATACATCATCTAAAAATGATGCCGAGGCATCCTGCTCTCTACCAGACTGTGATTTTGCCTCTAAAAGCACGTCGTTAGTACGCTCTCCTCCAATAACGGTCTTGCTGAGCAGCAGGTTAGCACCGGCATTGGTACTATGGAAGGTTCGGTTGGTTTCTTCGCTGTTTGCGGATATCTTCAACTGAGTGGTACTAGTTAATGCCACAGAAACACCAAGCATGGTTAGTACTCCGATAAATATAAGCGCTACCAACAGGGCACTTCCGGACTGTTTGCATTTATATTTATTCATAGAGATCAATTTCATACTTGTTACCTTCGCGCCTGCTCTAGCTGATTATTAAAAAACGACACTGTAGTTTCTAATAGCTTGCGATGATATCTGGCATCAGTTCCGCTTGGTGTGTAGCCAGATCTTTTGCCGTATGAATAGGTCTTCTCATCGGCATAACCTACATCACTCATAGTTGAACGCCCACGCAAATAGATGGTCGCCGATACAACATCATTCCACTTTCCAGCAGTGGTCACCTCAGAAGCCGAATAATAACGCGTTACCATGCCGCTACCTGTTACTGAAGAATCATGCACACCAAAAATGTAATGTAAGTCTTCCACACCTTCTGCTACTGTTTCTGGAGAACTCCAACCGGTCTTTCCAAGTTTTATTCTTTTTAATTGCGAATAAACTGAGCCAGATGGTTTATCAACATAGTAGGCGTGATATACGTACTCCCAGATATCACCGTCAGGATATTGCCCTGCTGCGGATACTTTACCTTCCAACGAAGTATCACCAGTGCCATCAACGTGCTCCCCACCATCATGCCCTGAAATAATATAAGTTTTAGAAGAACTTGCAGAAACCCCGGAATCCAATGGTTTTTTGCGTGCATGTTTTACAAATAAAATATCGGCATTAGGATCTACATCTAACCCAGCTAAACAGGATGGAACTTGCTCTCCGGCCTCTACCGCCCAAACTGAGATATCATATTCAAACTCGGTCGCTACTCCACCTTCAAACTCATTAGAGCTCTGATTTACCATTTGCCCTCTTTTGCAGGCCCCACTGGCAAGATCAGTAACCTTCTTATCCAACAACCTGTAATCTACACCTCCGTAAAAACCTGCCATGCGTAGATCATTGGTGATAAGTTTGAGTACAAAGCGGTTATTCTCCTGCAAAATTGCCGCGGCCTCTGAATCCCAAAACACCTTTTTATTAGACACATATATAGTTATTAGTGCAGCTGACAGGATAAGACCTATGGTCATGGCTATCATTAGCTCGACCAATGACATTCCGAATTGTTTATTTTGCGCCGTAATCTTTACCATAACTTTCCTGATCACCCTAAATAAAGGTATTGATACTAACTTCTCTCTGGCTATCGCCACCGTCAGTAATCGCACATACTCTGGTTTTGCTGCCGCTCATCTCGGACAAGGATAGCCAGGCAACAGTTACAGTCACCTTAGTCATTGCACCATCCGCTTCTGTAACATCAATACAGCCTTTGGCACTTGCCAACCCGGAAATATTTTGTCCGGAAGAAGCCTCAACCGATGAACCATAGATATTCTTGTGCCAACGACTAAGGTCATATGCTACCAATTGATCAACGGTACAACTATTGGCCAGGCAATCATGTGGTGTTGCCGGAGGTGTTAGCGGATCAGCCGCAAAGTCATTGCCATGATAGTAAGCTTTAATCTGAGCTGATGTCAGCCCACTATTTTTGATACGCGAAATCATATCGTTGGCAATAAGAACTGCCTCCTGCCTTTGCTGCGCTTCAAACGAGGAACGTTTGGAGATAACCTGAAGCGAGGCAATACCAAGCATTCCCATGGAAAACACCATAAGTGCCACCAAGATCTCGATCAGGCCCACGCCTTTTTGCCTTGTCTGATAATTAGTCTGCTGCATAGAAGCCTCAACCACCACAATCAACTTTCCGGGCAACTGATGGATAGGTCCACCAACTGCACCTCATCTTTTATCAAAATCAAACCCCCAGGGGAAATAACCACCGCTTTGGGTTTAATACTATCAACACTTCCCGTATAGCACACACTAAACACCTGAAATTCCAAAGTTTCCTCACCCAAGCTACCATCCTCAGTAAAGGTTACATCAACGATATTTGAATTACCGCTGGTTTTACCAGTAACAACCGTAGCACCAAGTGCAAATTGAAGCTGCCCACTGCCAACCTTCCAGCTATTCCAGTCCCCGACATTGCCAGGAGAAACCTCTACCCTGCTGGCAGTTTCAATAGCCTTGTTTCTGGCAGTAACCAGGCTATTACGCAGAGCATTAGATGTAGACTCGATGCGACTGTTAGCTATGGTGGTACGAAATGCTGGAACACCCACTGTAGCCAGAATCACGATAACCGCTATGGTTACCAATAGCTCTAGCAGAGTAAACCCTGATATTTTGTTGTAATTTTTATTGCTCATTCTTTAATAATAGTATTGTTTTTGCTGTTTACTTATTACTACAGGTTATTACTGATCTTCTGTGCGCCAGTAAGACCCTCCGCCTTTTAACACCTTGCCTAGATCGGTTTTTTCACCTAAATCAGCATCCTTTACACCATCTAAACCAACAACTGTTACTGCGCCACTGGTAGCAATATATGGATCAATTTGCTGTAACACCAGACCTTCTCCAGTTATTACCGATCTTCTAAGAGATACATCCACTGCATCACTTTCACTTGCAGTTGAAGCCACTACCGGTTTAGATGTATGTACATTTACTGCATAGAAATAATTGTTTGGCAAAGCTGCTGGTGCAGAACACCCGCTTTTTGTATTTGGAACTATGGTTGTAAAATAAACAGAGCCATCAATTGTTGTTGAACCACTTACTACCTTTTCACCAGAATCACTAAAGTCAATATACCAACCATCCTTATTATCCTGACTTGAAGCTACGGCAGAGCTGACATTTTCAAAATCAGTCAAATCAAGCGGATAATCTCCAGATGTATAGGTAGAAAAGTTAGATACTCGATAATCCTTAACCATAAAAAACATATCGTCAACACTGGTTTCAGCAGGATTAGCAACATTTCCAGTTCCAACCAATAGGGCATCATATACTTGACTCCCACTTACTGTTCTAACTACATCAATCTGGTTAAATATTCTTCTATCATTGGCAGCATAGTTTGAAGAAACGCCATCAGCACCAAGTGCAGCTACCTTATAAACTCTCCAGTTTTGCGCCTTGAGCTCATACATATTGGTGCCTTCATTTATTGTTAAATCCAGATCAGCTCGCCAGATATTGCCTACTACATCAGGGAAATATATCCTTTCAGTTAACCCATCACCATTGGCATCTAAAGGCGTAACTGCCGCCGCAATACCATGATTTAACCCAGAAACCAGATTTAAATAGTTAGTTTCAACTGTAGGTGCTGCAGTACCATCCGCTCGCGTTGTTTGCCCCTCAATCGTAGCAACCGTAGCGCCAGTTGTTGCATCTACAAAATAGATTGCATTACCAAGACTGTCATCTTTACGATTACCGCTACTATCAGGGGTTGAGCCAGTTACACCAGATATATCACTTTGATTTAGAGCTCCGTTAAAAGAGGAGTTATAAGTTCCAATATAATCCTTTGTTGGATCATAACCACCAGACATAATCAGAACTGGCTTATAACCATCAATAACTCCATCGCTGTCAGAATCATCACCATATCCTGGAATAAATGTTAATACTGGCTGAGCAAAGGTATAACCCATCCGCTCTGCTCCTGACTCCAAAGAAAAACCATTGCCAAAATACCTATTGTAAACATTAGCAACAGATTTCTTATTTGCCTCAGAGGTTTCGCATTCATCTCCAATACGATCACCATCTGTATCAAGCTGATCCTTATTAGCAACAGAAATACAGTTATCTATTCTATCATCAATACCATCGCTATCAGTATCTGTTGCAAATACTCCAGCTGATAAGAACGGTAGAGAGGATAGCGCAATAATTTTAGTTAGTTTATTCATTGTCATATTCCTTCTTACCCGTTTTTAGTTTGCGCTTTGGCAGATAGACTGATTGGTATACCAATTTGAATTGTTTTCATTTTGATACAACACCTTACTGTCACTTGGCATATCCGTCCATGAAGACCCTCCTGACGAAGTATATGTATTTTCAGCAGTTTTACACGCAGCAGGCATGTACCCTGCAGCATAACAGCTATTAACCAGCCATATTGGGTCTCCATAAGAAGAACAGCAACTCTCAGAGGTAC
>QZLE01000124.1 GCA_004796365.1 Gammaproteobacteria bacterium
ACCATGTAAAAGATGTTTATGTAAACGGTGGGCAATGCCCACCCTACAAATGAGTATGGATATGTTTAAGAAGATATTTTTTTTATTAATGTTATTGCCAGCGATTGCATTTGCTCAAGAGGACCCACAACTCCCAGCAGATTTAGTCTGGGAAACCAATAACACCGCTCCAACCTTTGCTGACCCTAATGCCAAAAAAGGCGGGACGTTTCGCACATTTGTTGTCAGTTTCCCGCTGACCTTGCGAACCGTAGGCCCAAACTCAAACTCTAGCTTTCGTGGTTATATTCTAGGAAATCAATTTGGTCTGGTAGGAATGCATCCGGAGACCGAAGAGATAATTCCGGAGATGGCTACTCACTGGGCGTATGGCAAAGATGGTAAAACAGTTTACTATAAACTTGATCCGCAAGCTCGTTGGTCTGATGGTAAGCCAGTAACTGCAGATGATTACCTATTCACTATTGAATTTATGCGTTCTAAGCATATCGTTGCACCATGGTATAACAACCACTACTCCAAGATGATAGTGAATGTGGTTAAGTACGATGACTATACCATTTCAGTTGAAGGCGCTATCGCTAAGCCCAAAAAGGATTTGCATATTTCTTATGGTCTGGGTCCTACCCCAAGACATTTCCATAAGCTGGATGAAAAATGGGTGGAGAACTATAACTGGAAGATTACCCCGAATACCGGTCCGTACCAGATATCTAAGATTAAGAAAGGAAAGGTGATCGAGTTTAAACGCAAAAAGGACTGGTGGGCTGCAAACAAAAGATACTTTAAGAATCGTTATAACGTAGACAAAGTTCGAGTTAAGGTGATTAGAGATGTAAATGTTGCTTTTAAGCACTTTGAAAAGGGTGAAGTAGATACTTTTGGTTTGAATTTGCCACCATACTGGCATGAGAAGGCAAAAGGTAAAATCTATGATCGTGGTTATATTCATAAGGCATGGTTTTATAACGAAACTCGACAGCCATCCCATGGTATGTATTTGAACCTACAAAACGAAATTCTTAAAGACAAGAATGTTCGCCTTGGTTTAGCGCATGCAACTAATGTTGAAAAGACTATAAGTACGGTTCTGCGTAATGATTATGAGCGCCTACATAGCGGTTATATTGGTTATGGAAAGTACACTAATAAGAATGTTCGTGCACGCGAGTTCGATTTGCAAAAGGCAGGTGAATATCTTGCAGCAGCAGGCTGGGATAAACGTGGTGATGATGGAATACGGATAAAGGATGGTAAAAGGCTATCCTTGCTAATAACTTATACTTTAAAGGAATATAATGATCGCCTGGTTGTAATCAAAGAGGAGGCCAAAAAAGCAGGTATAGAATTAAAATTGCAGTGGCTTGATCCTTCTGCAGGTTTTAAAAATGTTCTCGAGAAAAAACATCAAATTGCCTGGATGGGTTGGAGTACTGGGTTCCGCCCGGCTTTCTGGCAGCACTATCACTCTGATAATGCCAATAAACCGCAAACGAATAATATTACTAACACTGATAATAAAGAGCTGGATGCTTTAATAATGCAGTATCGTGAAGAGATTAATGAAGAGAAGAGAATAGAGTTAGCACACAAGCTGCAGCAGTATGTCCATGATGAAGCAAGCTATATTCCAACTTATTCTCAACCTTATGCTCGCTCAGGCTATTGGCGCTGGATGCAGTTGCCAAAGCACCTTGGTACTAAGACATCAGGTTCTTTATTTGATCTGTTCTCATCTTCAACAGGTGGGTTATTTTGGATTGATGAGAATATGAAAAAAGAGACGCTAAGGGCAAAGAAAAAAGGTAAGAGATTTGAGCCAGTGTTGATTAAGGATACAAGGTATAAATCGAAATAAATGGTAGTGCATGAATGCTTGCTGTTTTCAGCTCATATGAGGATAAGGCAAGGTTTATTACACGATCACTCATAAAGGTTGCAATGCTATTGCAAAAAACTTAGTAAGTTATGGATTTAGCAGTAGGACTTATTAGCCAATGCTTTTCAATAAATAGTTTTTGTTTGTCTCAGGC
>QZLE01000130.1 GCA_004796365.1 Gammaproteobacteria bacterium
TGCAGTCCAGCATGCTGACTTTTTTCCGGATGAAACTGCACAGCGAAAAGGTTTTGCTTTCCAACCGCAACAGTAATTCTTGTACCATACTCACATTGACCGAGTATATGGTCGCTATCTTCAGGTACAGCATAATAGCTATGCACAAAATAAAACCTGGTTTGGTCCTCAATTCCATTCCAAAGTGGATGCTCAATAACCTGCTCAACATGATTCCACCCCATGTGTGGAACCTTTAACTTTTCTCCACTAACCTTTTCGATCAATGGATCGTCAAAGCGGATCACCCTACCCGGGATAATTCCCAATCCAGGAGAGCCGCCATTTTCTTCGGTAGAATCAAGCAGACCTTGCATTCCAAGACAGATACCAAGAAGTGGCTTTTCATTGACCACCTTCTTTATCACTTCGTCTAATTCCAGACGCTGCAACTCACTAATACAATCCTTCATGGCACCAACACCAGGAAATACCACCCTATTAGCCTGATAGATATGCTCAGCATCCTGGGTAACCAAAACATTTTGCCCCACGGCAACTTTTTCCAGAGCCTTTGCAACAGAGCGCAAATTGCCCATACCATAATCAATTACTACAATAGATGACATTGGAAACCTGCGTAGATCTATAAGCTGCCTTTGGTGGATGGAGTGATGCCTTCGCAACACGGATCATGAGTGATCGCCATGCGAACGGCCCTGCCGAATGCCTTGAATATAGTTTCGGCAATGTGATGGCCATTGGTTCCGCGGATATTATCAATATGCAAATTGATAGCCGCATTGTTTACCAATGCCTGAAAGAATTCTCTGAAAAGATCGGTATCGATACCACCAATCTCATGGCGCGGAAAATTTACGAAATACTCCAAAGCCGGACGGCCGGAGAAGTCTACAACCACACGAGACAGTGACTCATCCAACGGAACATATGAATGTCCGTAACGGGTGATCCCTTTTTTATCACTTATGGCCTGAAACAGGGCCTGCCCTAAAGCAATGCCGATATCTTCAACAGTGTGGTGAGCATCAATCTCAAGATCGCCCTTGGCCTCAAGACTTATATCTATAAGTCCATGACGGCAGATCTGATCTAACATGTGGTCGAAAAATGGTATTCCACTGGAAAGCTCGGCAACACCAGTGCCATCAAGGTTGATCTCAACAACGATATCTGTTTCCAGGGTCTTGCGCTCCAACTTCGCAATTCGTTTAGCCATTAATATTACTCTATTTTTTTTCGCTTATACCTATAGCATACAAGGGTATTGCTCAGGTTTCCAGCCAGAAAGTTACCGGACCATCATTTAATAACGAAACTTTCATATCCGCACCAAAAATACCGGTCTGAATTTCGCTCCCAATTTCCTGCATTATATTCTGCATACAGACGCAATAATGATTGAATAACTGCTCGCCATGTGCTGGTGGAGCTGCACTGGCAAAGCTGGGACGATTACCTTTTTTGGTATCGGCTGCCAAAGTAAACTGCGGTACCAGTAATATTTCACCACCGATATCTTTAAGGCTCAAATTCATCTTATCTTCATTGTCAGGAAAAATACGATAACTAGCAACTCTTTCAGCAAGGCGCTTTGCTGTCTGATCATGATCTTGTTTCTGAACTCCGATTAGCGCGAGTATCCCCCTATCTATCTTACCCACGGTTTCTCCATCAACCACAACCTGTGCGTTTTTTACTCTTTGTATTAGGGCGATCATCTATATTTTCAATCCAATATAATTATCAATTACTTTTTGCCAATAAAAAAACGGCCTAGTTAAGGCCGTTTTATATCTGTAAAACCTGTAAATAGCAATCAAATACTATTTCATACTCTTAAATGGTGAATTCTTTGACCACTCCTGAAGTGCTTCTTGGGCTCTTTGCGCTGCTTCCTGCCAAGCTGTAAGGATCTGTTGCCCTTCTGTATCCCAATTAGATGCAATTTGTGATGGATCCAGATTCTTTACGCTTTCAAACCAGGCACCCCAAAGCTGAGATTGTGCCTCAGTCCAACCCTTCATCATATCCTGAACCTGCATGGCCCACTTAGATACAACCTCTGGAGTATTTTTTTCTCCGGCAACCTGATCTACCCAACGTGTAGTCCATTCAACCTGGCCCTCAAGAGCCTTGTTTACTGACTTTTCCCACGCTTCAAGATTCTTTTTGTAATCGGCTTGCCAAATTTCTGTGCGTTGATTCTGACCAAAGCCTTTAACTGCTTCAAGCCAGTTATCCCACATCTGCTTCTGCATATCGGTCCATTTGTTGACCATATCTTCCGTATGCACTTTCCAATCCATCATTTTAACTCCTTGAACATCCGAAGATGAACTATCCTTATATATCTGTTTCTGCCTTCCTGGCATTTAATTTATCTTTATATATTTACACCCCATATTCATAGCCGTCAAGTCATTTGGCTTTACATTTTTGTTACGTTTTGGTTATGTTATCAGATATGGTATATTCTTATCGATAAATTAATCTTATAAACCTCGGAAAATTAAATGGTTACACAACCATTCCTAACACACCATGAAAGCCAGAATTGTTATACTTTTTTTACGTGTTTTTTCGATATTCCCACTCTGGATTATCCACTATATTGCCTTTGTTATAGGAAGCATGCTGTATTTGCTGCCACGCAATATAAAAACCACAGCTAACGCTAATTTACAGCTTTGCTTTCCGGAGCTTGATCAAAAAGCAACCAATATACTGCTACGCAAAACACTAATCGAGAACTGTAAGACTGCTCTTGAGTTTGGTTACATTTGGTTTCGGGACCCAAAAATGTTTCTGCGAAAAATAATTGCAGTGGAAGGGGAAGAGCTGTTGCAGCAAGAATTCCAAAAAGGTAACGGCATAATTCTGGCGGCACCCCATCTGGGCCAGTGGGAACTGCTCGGGCTGTATCTGTCAGCAACTTTACCGTGCTGTTTTTTGTATAAGCCACCAAAGATAGAAGCACTGGAAAAGATAATGGTTTCAGCCAGGGCGCGCAGCGGGGCTAAAATTGTGCCGGTAAACACCGCCGGGATAAAGCAGCTTTTCCAGTCACTGAAAAACGGTGAGCTTATTGGAATCCTTCCTGACCAGGACCCTGCATCCGGTGAAGGGGTATTTGCTCCGTTTTTTGGGGTAGAAGCCAAGACCATGGTACTTCTTTCGCGCATTGCATCTAAAACCAAAGCCGCCGTATTCGCCACTTACGCAGAGAGGCTGCCGTACGCCGGAGGTTACAGGATTCACTTTAGAAAAATAGATGAGAAAATCCACTCCAAAGATCCACTGGAATCAGCCACTGCACTCAACCGCGGAATCGAAGATATCGTTTTGAATTCCCCGGCTCAATACCAATGGACCTATAAGCGATTTAAAAGCCGTCCGGAAGGGGAAAGCAAAATCTATTAGGCATTCCGCTATTCTGAATACTCTGTTATATATCCCAAAGCCCCGAAGAAATTATCGGCGCCAGAAAGCTGGAGTTAATATTACCAGTAGTGTGAAAATTTCGAGGCGGCCCAACAACATCGCAAAGGTGAGAACCCACTTGGATGTATCAGACAGATCAGCAAAGTGAGTTGCTACCCCCCCTAACCCCGGGCCTACGTTGTTGATACATGCTGCCACTGCTGAGAACGAGGTTATCAGATCAAGTCCGGTTGCCATCAACATTAGCATCATAATTACAAATAAAATGGTATAGATAGAGAAAAAGCCCCAAACCGAGTCGATCACTCGATCGTTTACCGGGTCCCTACCCAGTTTTACCAATATTTGCGCATTTGGATGGATAATACGCAAAATTTCACGAATCCCCATCTTATAGATCAGTAGTGCACGGATGGTTTTGATTCCCCCCGCGGTTGACCCGGAACAACCGGCTATAAATCCAACAAACATCAGCAATACTGGGATAAATGTTGGCCATTGTGCAAATGGTGCCGTAGCAAACCCTGCCGTGGTACCGATTGATACAGTGTGAAAGATACTTGTTCTTATCGCATCATTGATATCAGTATAAGTTGAGGTGATCAGCAACATAATAGCAATCACTACCGAAACAAAGCCTAAGATGATTATGTAAGTCTTAAACTCTGAATCACGCCAGAAACATTTAAACGAGCGATATCTTAGAGCTATAAAATGCAAGGAAAAGTTCGCACCAGTAATCACCATAAAAAATATACATACCCACTCAATTACAGGGCTGTTGAAATGCCCCATACTGGCATCATGGGTGGAAAAACCACCATTGGCAACAGTGGCAAAGCTATGCCCTATAGCATCGAAAAATGACATGCCTGCTAATTTGTAAGCTATTGCACAACTGACAGTAATTCCAAGATAAATATACCACAGAGCCTTTGCTGTATCTTTGATACGCGGGGTCAGTTTAGCATCCTTCATCGGCCCCGGAGTTTCAGCGCGATATAGCTGCATACCTCCAATACCCAGCATTGGCAGGATAGCGACGGCAAGTACGATAATTCCCATACCTCCCCACCACTGTAACTGTTGACGATAATACAGAATCGAGTCTGGCAACCCTTCGATCTTGGTAAGGATGGTAGCTCCGGTGGTGGTCATACCGGAGATAGACTCAAACACTGCATCGGTAAAATTCATATGCGGATTATCGGAGAACATAAACGGTGTTCCACCACATGTTCCCAGTACCGTCCAAAACAGTACTACGATAAGGAAACCGTCACGTACACGAAGATGTTCTTTGGAGTTACGTACCGGAAACCATATTGCAGCCCCTAAAAAAAGGGTTATGCTAAAGCCATAAACAAAATCTAGTAATGCACCATCACCTGTCCAGATCGAAACCAACATGGGCGGAACCATGGTTACGCTGAAGATCATCAGCAGGATTCCCAGGATTCTTTGAACGGTGGCTAATCTCATAACTTGATATTCTCTGTAATGTCTGACTGCTATTATTTATGCCAAAAACTATATAAATGCCAGACCAACCTGGAATAATTTTTCCACATCCGGAATACGACGCTTATCAACCAAAAATAGAATTACATGATCTTCGGACTGAATTACTACATCTTTGTGAGGCATAATCACCTCGTCATCGCGCACAATTGCACCGATAGTGGTACCCACTGGCAGTTTGATCTCGTTGATAGTTCTGCCAACTACCTTGGAGCTTGTCGGATCGCCATGTGCTACCGCTTCGATCGCCTCTGCCGCACCTCTTCTTAAAGAGTGAGCCATAACTACATCACCAAGGCGAACGTGTGCCAATAAGCTACCGATGGTTGCCATGTGTGGGGAAATAGCGATATCAATGTCCTCACCACCCTGAATCAGATCTACATAAGCCGGGCGATTTATTAGCGACATTACACGCTTAGCCCCCATTCTCTTGGCCAGCATCGATGATAGTATATTCGCCTCGTCATCATTGGTGACACTGATATATAGATCAGCTTCTTCTACATTTTCTTCTTGCAGAAGCTCTTCATCCGCAGCATTACCATTAAGAACTACAGTGTTGTGTAGTGACTTGGCTAGCTCCTGCGCCCTGTCCTGAGAATATTCGATCACCTTGATGCGGTATTTTGATTCCAGCGCGATTGCTAACCTTTTTCCAATACTTCCTCCGCCTGCAAGCATAATCCGCTTCACCGGTGCATTAGTCGGACGTAGCTCTTGAATAATAGTTTGGATATATTCCTTAGCAGCGATCAGAAAGATCTCATCATCAGCCTCAATTACAGTATTCCCAGTTGGGATTATTGATTTTCCGCGGCGAAACATTGCAGCCACACGTGTATCTACACCTGGCATGTGATCAGGAATCGCTGCTAGCTCTTTACCAACAAGAGGACTTCCAAAGTAAGCGCGCACACCAACAAGGCGTACCCTACCACCAGCAAAATCCAGTACCTGCAATGCACCTGGATGCTCAATTAGTCTCTGAATATATTCTGTTACCAGCTGTTCGGGACTGATCAAAACATCGATAGGTAAGGCATCATTTGAAAAAAGCTCTGGATAACGCAAATATTCAATCGATCTGACACGGGCAATCTTGGTGGGTGTATGGAAAAGGGTATATGCAACCTGGCAAGCAACCATGTTTGCTTCATCACTACTGGTTACTGCAACCAGCATATCGGCATCATCAACACCAGCCTGTATCAAAATATCAGGATGGGTTGCATTACCGACTACGGTCTGAATATCCAGCCTGTCATTGAGTTCCTGAAGCACAACATGGTCCGTATCAACCACGGTAACGTCATTGGACTCATTGGTCAGATTGTATGCAACTGAACGACCAACCTGACCAGCGCCTAAAATAATAATCTTCATATCTGGTAATGCTTAACTTTATGCCTATTAAATATATTGCATATAGTATAGTCGATGGAGAAAAATTGCTAATACAAGAATGGCCATTATAGTGATCGTAAGTGCGCACCAATATTGCAGCAGCAGCAATTATATGTTACTCATAGGCAGCAATTAAGCAATATCAGAGAATGGATCTGCTAGATGGCAAATGGCGATATAACTGGTGTGAAAAGAATCCTGATGGCATTCGTCTACTCTTGGAATGGATTCAAAGCTGCCTATAAGCACGAAGAATCGATTCGAATTGAGCTTCTTGCCATTATAGTTTTTTGCCCCCTAGGAATACATTTAGGCGACAATGGAGTTGAGCGCACGCTTCTTGTTTGCAGCATCATTGCTGTATTCTTGATTGAATTAATCAATTCTGCCATAGAGGCAGTAGTTGATCGTTTTGGAGGTGAGATCCATCATCTTTCAGGCAGGGCCAAAGATATTGGTTCTGCCGCAGTAGCAGTTGCGATTACCCTAGCGGTAATCACATGGACATTAATAATCTTTGAATGGTAATACTAGTATGTCAGTAATAGTTAGTGGCTCAATGGCCTTCGATAATATCATGAACTTTCAGGATAAATTTAAGAATCATATTCTGCCTGACAAGGTTCACATGCTTAACATTTCGTTTTTAACACCTAAGCTGCGCCGTGAATTTGGTGGCTGTGCAGGCAATATCGCCTATAATCTGAAGCTTCTGGGAGTTGATTCAAGGCCACTGGCAACAGTTGGAAGCGACTTTATCCCATACAATAACTGGCTGGAAGATAAAGGGGTCGACTGCTCTTTACTCAAGGTTATTGAAGAATACTACACAGCACAAGCTTACATTATTACGGACCAGGATGATAATCAAATCACAGCATTTCACCCTGGAGCAATGGAAGAAACTCACCAGACTCATGTACCAGATGAGGAAGGGATCAAGATCGGGATAGTGTCACCAAATGGCCGTGAAGGTATGATCCAGCACGCGCAACAATTTGCTGATCTTGACATTCCTTTTATCTTTGACCCGGGACAGGGGCTACCAATGTTTGGTGGATCTGAGCTGCTTGATTTTATTGAAAAGGCATCATGGGTCGCGGTAAACGATTACGAGCTACAAATGCTAATGGATAAGACCGGCCTAAGTACTGAAGATATTGCTGCAAAAGTTGGCGCATTGATTGTAACTCTTGGCCCGCAGGGTTCAACCATTTACACCGAGGGTAAAAAGATTGGCATCGAGCCTGCCAAGGCCGATGCTATTGTTGATCCAACCGGTTGTGGTGATTCATATCGAGCCGGGCTAATTTTTGGCCTGATTAACCAATATGACTGGACTACAATTGGCCGCATCAGTTCTTTGATGGGTGCGATAAAGATTGCATCCGCCGGTACCCAGAACCACAGCTTTACTATGGATCGATTCCATCAATTATATCAAGAGTCCTTTGGAAGCGACTTTTAATGAGGTTTGAATGAAGCTTGATTGCGATAGCGGATGGATAGAGGGGGTTGGTCATGAACCATCCCCCAATTGCTCACCCCGCCCAGCGAACTCCGAAATCGAGCTTATAGTGATCCACAATATCAGCCTTCCCCCCCAGCAATATGAGGGGTGCTGGATTACCGACCTTTTTTTGAACCGCCTTGACCCTGAGGCACACCCATATTTTCAGGAAATTGCCCACCTTGAAGTGTCAGCACATCTGTTGATTCGACGTGAGGGCGCCATTATTCAATACGTACCTTTTAATATGGCCGCCTGGCATGCAGGCCAATCCAGCTTTAATGGTAAGGAACGCTGCAATGAATTTTCTATCGGGATTGAACTGGAAGGGTCTGACTTCGACCAGTTTACTGAAAAGCAATATGAAACATTAATAAATATTACCAATTTGCTGATTTCGCACTATCCTTGTATTAAGAAAGGAAATATTACTGGTCATAGCGATATTGCACCGGGGAGAAAAACTGACCCGGGACCTTATTTTGACTGGGAAAGGGTAACAAGCAACCTAAAGTGGTAGACAAGGAAACTGTTAATGAAACTTATCCAGATTATACTTGCTTTTTTGTTTCGTAAACATGTAGCTGCGGTTGACTATTATTCTGATCCAAATCATCTGCTTAAATATTTTGGCTGGGCAAGAGACATTACTAAAAAGGTGTCGCCAAATGAAGATGACGCCATTGAAACCTTAGTTATTCTAATCCCAGCAATAATAATTATTGGTCTGATACAGCTTCTTTTACGAGATGTATTCTACCATATTCCAACTTTTATCTTCGGTGCCGCAGTACTGATTTACTGCCTGGGCTCGCGCAGTTTCGACAATATGATTGAGCCATTTATTGAATCATGGGAACAAGGAGATTACGATGCGGCGGCATATAATGCTCTAGCATTTGAGAATCCGGAAGCACACGACAAGACCGATACAACAACACTGCCTGAAAAGGTGGTAAAAACACTGATTATCGGCTCTAATGAAAAGGTATTTGCCATTTTGTTCTGGTTTATGGCTCTTGGCCCGGTTGGCGCGTTTGCATATCGTGCCTGTATTATTTTACGTGATTATAATAATCACGACTGTGCTACCAGTAATCACTGCAATCTACTGGTAGATAAATTGGTATTTATAATTGACTGGATTCCATCACGCCTAACAGCAATAACATTTGCCATGGCCGGAAGTTTCGTTGAGTCTTTTGAAGCATGGCTGCATATTCCCCATGCATCAATAAACTCCAACCACAACATCCTGCTAGCTGCCGGACTGGGAGCATTAAAAATGGATATCTCGGTTGAAAAACAGGAATATGGAGTTGAAGAGGTCAAAGATGCCCGCGACCTTGTTACCAGAACTACCGTAGTTTGGCTTGCAGTAATCGCAATATTGACACTTACCAATCTAGTTTCTTAACGCCTTGCCTCTCAGCCCCTTAACACTTTACCGGTAACACCATCACGAATAACAGAGGGGTTCTTCTCCTTATCGACTGTTCCCGGCACGATATAGTCTACATAATCCCCAAATGCCTTGAAGGTTTGAAACACATTGCGAGTTGGCTCGCGCCCATGCACATTGGCACTAGTGGAAACTATTGGACCACCATAGTATTCACAAATCTTAGAAGCTATCGGATGATCGGTTACACGTACAGCAAGACTGCGATGAACCCCTGTTATCCAATAAGGCACAGATGCTTTACATGGAAGAATCCAGGTATTTCCGCCTGGCCATGATGTACGAATCTCTTTGGCACGAACCTCCCCCAAATTATCCAGCGGGTGGATATAATCATTCAATTGCTCAATACTCGAAGCTATGAGTATCATTCCCTGTTTTACGTGGCGCTCCTTGATCTCCAAAATGCGAAACACTGCATCACGGTTCATCGGTTCACAACCTAAGCCAAAAACAGCCTCGGTGGGATATGCTATAACTCCTCCAATTTCCAGAGCCTTGCGTGCAGTTACAAATTTGATATGTGAGGTCATTTATTAGCCCTTCAACGAAAAACAGCGCTTACACTTCGGACATACCTGCTCTTTTCCTTTGCGCACCGTTACCTTCTCCAGTGTTACTGGCCACGCACAATGCGGGCATGGTCGGTCAAAAGGTTCTTTCGGCAAAGTATAATCGCAATTTGGAAAATTTGAACAAGAATAAAAGACCTTATCATTCTTGCTTACCCTTTTTTTCAACACACCCACCGAACAATGAGGGCAGTCCAACTCTTTTGCCTTTGGGGCAAGTGATGAAGCAGACCAACTACACACAGGAAAATTGTCACAACCAAAAAACCTGCCATGCTCACCGTCGCGGACAATAACCGCCCCTCCACAAACCGGACAGCTTTTACCTTCGATAATATCAGGCTTTTGCTTTGGATTTGCCGTTACTGTGTAGTTACAACCCGGGTAAGCTGTACAGGCATAAAAATCACCGAACTTCCCATTGCGTTTAGCAAGTTCTGATCCACAGCGCGGACATTTTTTAGATAACGTGTTCATTGGGGGATTGTAACTTTCAGTTAAAAATATATCTATGGATATAACTATGCTTTTGAATTATTCCTAATAGATATAATAGTGACTAAAAGATACCAGCATGATTTTTTATATGAATAGCACTCTGTAATTTTGATGATACTTCTTCAAAGCATATCGAAGCCTTATAAGGAAGCATATATGCAATATGTGCCCGAATACGCCTGGAGATATAACACAGCAATTGGAGAAATAGCACAAAATTAGTGCCAGACTTCGGAAAGATCACCTACAAATGCCGTCTCTGGAAGCGAATCCAACGCCTCACGCATCGGCTCATAGCATAATGACATAATAACCGCCCACTTCAGATCATCCAGATTTGGTAATGGATCCTGAACTTCCATAAGATATTCAATTACCATTTCCCGCTGCTCGTGATCTAAAACACCGATATTGCTTAACAGTAATATATAGCTGCGTACTTCCGGGCTTATATGCTCTAGTTCGCTATCTACAAATACCCGTTGGGAATCTGGTTGATCAGCCAGTATTTTGAAGACTTTCTTTTCTTCCTGATTTGGGTAAGATGGTGCTGATAGCTCATACTCGTCTGGTTCAGCACTTTCATAAACTTCAGAGTCATCGGCGCATTCTATTGCATTTGTAAAGCCATTTTCACAAAGATATACAAGCATTTCTATCATGTCTTGCTTCATAACGAGACTCTTACCTAATCCTGTTATACACACCACCAGCTTCGGATTCAACGAACCCTTCCATCTCTAATATTAGCAGCATGGAACAAATGGCATCTGGAGTCAATCCCGTTTTCTCTACGAGCAGATCCACAGAGGTTGACTCGTGGCCTATATGATCCAGTAAATCATTGTATTCAGTATCTAATTTTGGCTCGAGCTTATTTATACTTTTTTTATCTGTTACTAAAAATAATGATCCAATCTCGCAAATTATGTCGTCAGCTGTCTCAATCAGTTTAGCACCGCTTTTAATTAATTCATGACACCCTTTTGAAAGTGGATTATTAATTGAACCGGGAATCGCAAATACCTCTCTGCCCTGCTCCATTGCATAACGAGCGGTTATCAAAGAACCGCTCTTTTTTGCCGCCTCTACTACCAGTGTTGCTGCGGACATACCGCTGATAATTCTGTTACGGCGGGGAAAGTTTTCAGTTATTGGAGCAGTCCCCAATGGAAATTCAGACACAAGGGCTCCATTTTCGGCAATTTGATGCGCTAAGGTCTTATGTCGTGCCGGATATACCCTGTCCAAGCCGGTGGCAGTAACCGCTATGGTTCCAGCTCGGCCAGTAAGAGCACCCTTATGACTAGCAGCATCTACCCCAAGTGCCATTCCACTCGTTACCACTATCCCGCTTTTGGAAAAGTCTTCAGCGAAATCATATGCCACCTTCTTGCCATAGGCAGATGCATTGCGACTTCCTACCATCGCTATCTGGCGCTGATTAAGCAGGGAAACATTACCACGAACATATAACAGTGGCGGCGCAGACACCTCCTCTCTTAACATCACCGGGTATAAATCATCATCAAAGGTGACTATGTGATTACTTTCATCTTCCAGCCACTCAAGATCCTTTTCAACCTGATCCCATTGCGGTCTTTTGATTAGATTTACCACCTCTTCTGGAATCCCCACCTGCAACAACTCTTCGCGCGGAGCATCGATGATATTTGTTACATCTTCATAATAATCATATAGTACGCCCAAGCGCCGCGCACCAATGCCTGGTACCCGGCTTAATAATAGAAAGGCTTTTGTTTTTTCCAGATTCCCCATTTTCACTGCCCTTTAAGAAGCAGATACCCTTTATAAAAAACTGTCTGCAAAAGGTTTATCTGCTTCGTCTTTGAAATTATTCTTGAATAAAAAAACCGACAACAATGTTGCCGGTTCCTAGTATAACTAAATAAAGCCTAAAGTTAAGGCTTAGGGACTATGGGTTTTTAACTACATCCAATAGCGCCATATCTCTTTCCGCCCTCATGATCAGACCAAAACTCATCTTCTTAAAGGTTCTGAACACCATAAGCTCACCAGCTCTTACATCAGGCAGTTTAACCTTTTCGTTCCACTCACCACTAAACTTGTCTTTGACAGTTTCACCCTGACGGTATACAGCAAGTACTGTCCCTTCTTTCATACCATCGTTTTCACCAAGATTGATTGCCACAATATTATACTGGCCGATGACGCTAACACCTTTATAAACCGAGATTATCCTACCCTGAACCTGGCTTTCCGGTGGGCGTGGCACATAGTTTGTTGCCAATACACGCTCTTCCGAAGGTAGTAGCCTGTCCCCTGCAAGTGATTCTATTTCTGCTGAATTAATGAGTACGGTGGCAGGATCAGCCTGAGCTATCACAGTTGAGTCACCCACATAGATCGCTTCATAACCTAAAATCTCCTGAGAATCAGGGTCGACATATGGATCGCCCTTTCTAAATACTACTTGACCTTTATGACTTGATTGAGGCAGACGGCGTACATAAACCTTATCACCAGACCCCGCCATTACTTTTCTTTCCTCAATAGCAACAATGTATGGGGCTTTTTCAAGGGTATCTTTATCCACTGCTCGTGGACGCGATAAAAACTGTTGGATTGCATCAAGAGGGATCGCAGGGATCGCCTGGTCTAAAGGGACCTCCCTTATGCGTGGCGAAAGCTTTCCTTCACCACCTCTAGTTAGCTGGAGTCTTGGTTTTCCATCAATATATATCAGGGTTAGGATGTCTCCTGGAAAAATAAGATGCGGATTTTCGATCTGCGTATTCACATGCCAGATTTCCGGCCATAACCATGGATCACGCAGGAAGGTGCTTGAGATATCCCATAAGGTATCCCCCTTCACTACGACATAGGTCTTCGGATGATCTGGTTTAAGCTCTATATCTTGTGCCCATGCCGGGAAGCTAACCAGTAATGTAATCAATGCAGCGGCTATAGTCTTTTTAATCATATGCCTTCCTTAGTTCTAATTTGTATCGCTAATGCTTATCCAAGAGGATCTGCCAACTGTAAAGGATATACCCATCCCTTTTTGCAATCCTTTTTGGGGAGTACTAGTAAATAGTTTATCAATAAATATTCAAGTGTCAGCCTTTTCATGGAAATTTTCTTGTTTTTTGTTCAATTAAGCGAAGAAAATCAAAAAACCATGTACAAATAGATCCGTGTTAGCTATTGGCGCTTCAGTTTAATATAATAGGTGCAGCTGATAATATAACTGGCTTTAAACTTTTTCTGCCAATTTATTGTCACAATAAACGAAGAGCCTAAGTAATTGAAGGCAATATTTGTATTAACAACGAAAGAGACACTGATGCGCGAGATACTAACCTTTCCCGACCCTAGATTAAAAGAAAAATCAAAACCTGTTGCTGAAGTAACCGATAGCATTCGCGAACTCATGGATGAAATGTTAGAGATTATGTATGAAGCACCGGGTATTGGTCTGGCTGCTCCACAGGTTAATATTCACAAGCGCATTGTTGTAATAGATATTACCGAAGAGAAAAACTCACCGATGTTTTTTATTAACCCTGAGATTATTGCCTCCAGCGGAGAAGAGGAGATGGAAGAGGGTTGTTTATCTGTACCGGAATATACTGCTATTGTTCATAGGCCATCTGAAGTAACCGTGAAGGCATTGGACAAAGATGGCAAAGAGTTTCAGTTAGAGTGCGATGGTCTGTTAGCGGTTTGCATTCAGCATGAAATTGATCATCTGAACGGCAAACTATTTATCGATTATCTTTCACCACTAAAAAGGCAGATGGTAAGAAAAAAGATGGATAAACTTAAAAAGGCGGGTAGATGAAAATAATTTTTGCTGGCACCCCTGATTTTTCTGTTGCTGCCCTTAAATCCCTTATTGAATCGAAACATCAAATATGTGCAGTTTATACTCAACCGGATCGCCCGGCAGGTAGAGGCAGAAAACTAACCCCTAGTCCGGTTAAAAAATATGCTCTGGATCATAATATTGAGGTACTGCAGCCAGAAAAACTGAAACAACAGGATGTGCAAGACAAGCTACGCAGCTTTGATGCAGATGTTATGGTTGTTGTAGCCTATGGCCTGCTACTTCCCCAATCAGTTCTGGATATACCACGCCTTGGATGCCTAAATATTCACGCCTCTATACTACCGCGCTGGCGTGGGGCTGCCCCGATTCAAAGAGCAATTGAAGCTGGCGATATAAAATCAGGTGTCACTATAATGCAAATGGATGCTGGGTTGGACACCGGTGCGATGATCCGCATTGATGAGTGCGCGATAACTCAAGATGATACTGGTGGTTCTTTACACGATAAACTGGCGGCAATTGGTGGTCAATCTATCCTAAAGGCCCTGGATCAGATTGTCGAACCGGGGTTTATACCTGAGCCACAGAATGATTCCATAGCAAACTATGCCAACAAATTAAGCAAGCAAGATGCGAAAATAGACTGGTCAAATGATGCTGTGTCGATTGTGAATTTGGTGCGCGCCTTTAATCCATGGCCAGTTGCACACACTCAACTTAATGGCGACTCCATGCGCATATGGGGTGCTGCTATTGCGAATCATCAAAGCTCAGCCAACCCCGGCACAGTGATCAACTGCGATAAAAACGGTCTGCTAGTCGCAACTGGAGATGGAATCGTATGTATTAACCGCATTCAACTACCTGGTGGCAAACAGACGGATATCGCCGCATTTGTTAATTCCAAAACCATTGACGCCGGAACCATTCTCAGATGAGTCATTCAGGTTCCAAAAGCGCAGCCAGTTCACCAAAAACTGCTAACTCACGCGTAGTTGCCGCCAAAATAATCGCCAGTATCCTTAACAACCACGGCTCACTTTCCACACTGTTTAGTGGCAATGAACTGCATACGCTTTCCCCTGTTGATCGCGCCTTTTCGAAAGAGCTTTGCTTTGGAGTGATGCGCCATTATTTCCAGCTGGAAAACATTGCCGATCAGCTGCTGAAAAAACCGCTACGCGAAAAGGATTACGATATCTATGCCTTGCTGTTGATCGGCACCTACCAAATTCTACACATGCGCACTGCCGATCATGCCGCGGTTTCAGAAACTGTTAACGCCACCAAGATTCTGAAAAAAAAGTGGGCAACTGGGCTGGTTAATGCCTCTTTGCGCAACTTACTGCGCAATACCTCAAAAATGGTCTCCAGGGCAAACAATTCAGAAGAAGCAAGATACAATTTTCCGCAATGGCTTATCGAATCCTTTAAAAAAAGCTGGCCTCAGGACTGGGAGCAGATTATTAGCGCCTCCAATCAACGCGCACCAATGGTTTTGCGCATTAATAAGCGCCTAACCAGCATCGAAGAATATGGCAAACTACTAGAACAAGAAGAGATAGATTCGCAACCACACCCTATTGCTACAGATGGCATAGTACTAAGCAAGCCAGTGCCGGTTACTACCCTTCCAGGGTTTGATGATGGACTGGTATCAGTCCAGGATGGTGCTGCTCAATTGACGGCTGAGCTGTTAAAGATTGAGCCAGAAATGAGAGTCCTTGACTGTTGTGCTGCCCCAGGAGGAAAAACCTGCCATATTCTTGAACGCTATGATATTGATTTAATCGCTATAGAACTAGACCCAGCTCGTGCTGATATGATCGAGGAAAACCTGGAGCGACTGGGGCTTGGAGCCCAGGTGATAACAGCTGATGCCTGTGCAAAAGATGAATGGTGGGATAGTAGAAAATTTGAGCGGATTCTTCTAGATACTCCATGCTCAGGCACTGGGGTCATCCGGCGTCACCCTGACATTAAAGTATTGCGCACACAAAATGAGATCAACCAACTTCAGCAACTGCAAATCAAACTGCTAGACTCTATGTGGGAGCTTCTTGCTGATAATGGCATATTAATTTACGCAACCTGCTCGGTTTTACCTCAAGAAAATAGTATGCTTATAAAACAGTGGCTGAAGACCCGGCGAGATGCCAAACACATACCAATTGATGCAAGCTGGGGAAAGCCGCAAGAATATGGCAGACAGATACTACCTGGTGACTCCGCAAATATGGATGATTCTCATAGTGGAGCTGGAATGGATGGGTTTTTCTACGCAAAGATATGCAAACACAACTAATAGTAGCAAATAACAAACTCAGGCTTTCTGGAATCGGCCAACTATTGAGCCCAATATTGCGGGTTGCACTGCTATTTGTTCTTTTGACCGCTACAACATCTACGTTTGCTGATGAAGCACCATCTGAAGATTGGGGTGATTTTCTCATCAATAACTTGACCACGCACCTTGCTGATAATGTCTTTATGGTCAATGTTGAGCAAGAATTTAACCTCAACAATACCGTTACTGAAGCATTAGTTAACGGTGTACCGATAACTCTGGAGACTGAGTTTTCAGTCTATACAGAATCATGGTATTCAAGCACAACCATTTTGGAACTAAATCAGAGATACAGAGTGAATTATCACGCCCTCAGCCAGCAATTTATACTTACCAACCTAAATACAGAGAAACAATCGTCTTACTCCAGTCTGCATAAAGTTCTTCTCTCGCTCCAGCAGATCAAAGACCTACCATTGGTTGATAAAAGCCTGCTTCCGCAAGATGAAGAGTTATATATCAGAGTACGAAACAGGCTGGATATCTCTGCCTTACCGTTACCATTACGTGCTACGGCATATTTTTCTTCGAGTTGGCGTTTAAAAAGTGATTGGGCAACATGGGTACTCAAAGAATAACCACACAGACCATCACATCAAAACGCAGCGGATTATATCCACGTATTGTTATCTTCGTATTGCTGCTTTTTTCACTTTATTTGATGAGTAGCGCAACCCAAAACTCTGACCGCTTCAGTCACATGTATTTATGGTTGATTGTTATCAACGTCGGACTCGGGCTTTTGCTAACATCTTTGGTTATTTATAACTTTTACCGCCTCGCACGCCAATATCGCAAAAAGGTCGTAGGAACCAGGCTAACCATACGTCTGGTTATCATCTGTGTAATTCTTTCGATCGTGCCAGTTTCAATGGTTTTCTATTTTTCTAGTAAGTTTCTAACCCAGAGTATTGATAGCTGGTTTGATGTTGAAGTGGAAGGGGCGCTGAAAAACTCGATCGAATTATCCAGATCGTCTCTTAATCTGCGCACCAGAGATCTTCTGCATCGCGTCGAAGCAGGCGCCAAGATCATGGAGTCGATCCCTGAAGAGCTTGCTGCCCTAACCCTCAATGATATTCGTCAAGAAATAAAATCTTCTGAGCTTTCAATATACGGAAAGAACGCACGTATTGTTGCCTCCAGCTCTGATGATCCAACAGATTTCATCCCTCACTCTCCTTCGCAATCGGTGTTATCGCAGGTAAGAAATGGCAGCCCATTTATCGGCATTGACCCGGTAGAAGAAAAGGGGATCCATATCCGAATAATGGTGCCAATTAATAAACAAAGCGCAGAATCTGAACAGTGGGCACTGTATGCTCTGTTCCCGGTACCAGAACACATCAATACCCTTGCAGAAGATATCAGTATTGCATTCGATACCTATAACCAATTAACCTATATGCGCGGTCCGTTAAAGACCAGTTTTATGCTCACCCTGTCCTTGGTACTAGGCTTAAGTGTTCTGGCTTCCATATGGGCAGCATTCTATGCAGCGCGCAGATTTATCGCGCCGGTAACCGTTTTGATTGACGGTACCCAAGCGATTTCTACAGGTGATTACAGCCGCCAGCTTCCTTCAGTTGGAGAAGGTGAACTGGGGTTTCTGGTAAAATCATTCAATGACATGACTCGTAAGATCGCACAAGCACGTGATGATGCCAACTACAGTCAACAGCAGGTCGAGCGCCAGAAGGCCTATCTAGAAACTGTGTTAGGACACTTGAGATCAGGGGTATTAACCATCAATGCCGATTATCTGGTACGCACTGCTAATTCATCGGCAGAAGACATTCTCAAGATCGAGATCAATAAGATCCTTGAAGAACGCATCGATACCATCTCCAATCACTATCCATTTCTCGATGCGTTTGTAGAAATGCTTGTTCGTAATATCACTGGTGTTCAGGAGGACTGGTCAGAACAAGTCACCTATCTTGGGCCTCAGGGCAAACAAATTATTATGTGTCATGGGGTTTCGATTCCAGGGGGACTGAGCGGTCGCAATGGTTACGTAATTGTATTTGACGATATCACCAGCATCGTCCAGGCCCAAAGGGACTCAGCATGGGGTGAAGTTGCCCGCCGCCTGGCGCACGAAATCAAAAATCCACTGACACCTATTCAGCTTGCCACCGAAAGACTGCGTCTTAAATACCTAAACAAGCTACCTGATCAGGATGTCGAGCTATTCGACCGTGCAACCAACACCATTATCTCCCAGGTAGATACCATGAAAGAGATGGTCAATGAATTTGCCGATTATGCTCGTTCGCCAGCCAACAAGCCCACCAAGGTGCATATTGAAGCCATTGTAAGTGAGGTTCTCGACCTATTTATCAGCGCCAATCACGAAATAGATTTTGTCTTTGACTGTGAAGATAACCTGCCAATGGTATGGGCCGACAGCAGCCGCATGCGCCAGATTTTTAACAATCTGATTCGCAATGGTGTTGAATCTATGCTTTCAACTCCTGCTGATGATGCAAAATGTAACAGACTTGAAATCAAAACAAGTACCTTTGAAAAGAATGAACAGATGTTTATCCATTTTGGCATCCTTGATAGTGGCCCCGGATTTGCAACCGGAGTGCTGGAGCACATTTTTGAGCCATATGTCACCACCAAAGAAAAAGGCACAGGACTTGGCATGCCGATCGTAAAGAAGATTGTTGAAGAACACGGTGGTAAAATATATGCAAAGAATCGCCCTGAAGGCGGAGCGGAGATTTCCATAAACCTGCCAATTCAGGACTTGGATGAATCAGGAGTAACACAGCAATGAGCACCCCTTTTGTTCTGGTCGTCGATGACGAACCGGATATCAGATCACTTTTATGTGAGATCCTTGATGATGAAGGGTTCACTGTCGATTCAGCATCCAATGCAAGCGAAGCACAGCAGGCACTGCGCAGCCATAAACCAGATCTAATTTTGCTGGACATATGGATGCCAGACCTGGACGGTATATCACTTCTTAAGGAATGGTCTGAAAATAGCGGTCTACCCTGCCCGGTAATTATGATGTCAGGCCACGGCCGCATTGAACATGCCCTTGAAGCTACCAGACTTGGCGCATATGACTTTATTGAAAAGCCTCTTTCCATAGCCAAGCTTCTGCTGACTGTTGAGCACGCCTTGGAACACGCCAAACTGCACCGTGAGAACAGTGATCTCAAACAGCTATTAGTGCCACTGGATGAACCGATTGGTCGCAGTGAACCAATGCAAAAGTTGCGCAGCCAAATCAAACGCATAGCCCATCATGACACCTGGGTGCTTTTATCTGGAGAAGCAGGAACCGGCAAGATGAGCTTTGCCCGCTATCTTCACAGCCTAAGCCTGCGTAAGGACTCTCCGTTTATTGAGGTTTCAGCTGGCAATCTCACCAAAGAAAACTCAAGTGAAGAACTATTCGGTAAAGAAGATGAAGATAGGGTTATCTATGGCCTGCTGGAACAGGCGAATAACGGCACCATGTTTATTAACGAGGTTACCGACCTGGATATGCAGACCCAGATCCGCCTTTTAAGTGCACTACAAAGCGGCAAGATTACCCGCGTTGGAGCAACCGAACCCACCGAGATTGATGTGCGCATTGTCGCAGCAACTCGCCTGAATATCGCAGAAGAAGTGAAAGAGGGACGCTTTCGTGATGACCTTTATTACCAGCTCAATGTAGTGCCAATTCATATTCCATCACTGCGCGAACATCAGGATGATGTGCACGAATTACTGGAATACTATATCGATCTTTTTGTAAGACGCGACGGGCTAAAATATCGCAAAGTTAGCATCGGTGCCCAAAACAAGCTGCGCAATTATCCATGGCCGGGTAATATTCGCGAACTAAAAAACATGGTGCAAAGACTGCTGATTCTCGGCACAAATGAAGAAATATCTCTGGAAGAAATCGAAAAACTACTTGGTGATGAGCCAGTAGAACTGCAAAATAATAGCGGATATTCTTCCGCTCTTTTTGAACTCCCACTCAAAGAAGCACGCGATCTATTTGAAAAGGAATACTTACAGCACCAGATTGATAACTACCCCGGAGGTGTCAGCCAGATGGCGAAACGAATTGGGGTAGAGCGTACGAATCTGTACCGTAAACTGAAAAGTTACGGGCTTGATCCGAAGGATAAATAACACCACTATGAGCACAAGAAAACTAACCGAAAAAGAGTTTCAGGCAACCATCAATAAACCGACCAAGGTTGAAGGTGAAGCTGAACCACTATTTGACTTCTGGGATTATGTAGAACAGATTCCAGCAGATCACTTTGAAGGTTTTGACTGCACCAAAGGCGAAGTCAGTAACGTCTACCAAATGCAGGGTGGCAAATACGAACACGTTATTATCAACTCGGAGATGCAAGGGGTGGGCATGGTGATCGTAAACGACATTTCAGCCAAAACCGTTTACGGACACTTTTTACTGGATCTGAATAAGGGACAGGCTGAATAACCTGCCCCTTTTACGAGTGAACTACCTGAAATTGTACCTTAAGCCAAGAATAATCTCATTTGCAGTCAGATCTATCTCCCGCCCATCGCCATTATCATATATCGCTACTGATCCATAATTTGAGTATTGATAGTGAAGATCTACGGCATATTTCTTGTTGATAGGGCGGGTAAGACCAGCTAAAAACCTCCATGCAAATCCAGAACTATTACCACCACTTACTACAGGGCTTTGGCTGATAACAACTCCTTCAAATATAGTTCTGCCGACAATTTCATCTAGGCTGTTTTTTGCAAAACCAACACCCAAACCCACATATGGTTCAACAGGCCACTCTTTTTGAAATAATTGATTAATATCAAGCTTGGCAGTAGCCATAAATGACAAGGTATCAACCTCCGTAAGGATAATACTTTCAGTATTAAAACCGGTTGCTTCAGCAATGGTTATACCATCTATCAGCAGATCACCTTTCAAGTCATTTCCAAGGTTTTGCTGCAAAGTAAACTCTGAGCTTAGAAATTTGTTCACCTTGTAACCCAACCCCAGGGATATTGCTACACCGCCTTTAGCTTCCATGGCAAAGGCAACGCTATCACCACCACTTTCAACTTCATTAGTGGTATCTTGCATCGTGCCAATAAGGTTACCTAAGCCAACCTTGCAATAATATTTGCTATCCGCCGTAGCAAACGGTGAACTGCATAGGGTGAATGCAAATATAGCTGATAAGAATATTTTTTTCATTATAATCCGTATAGTTAAAATACAACTGGGCGATGATATTACGGTATTATTGCAAAAATATTACCTGTTATTCCTACAACGCCCCAACTGCATGTTTAAGCTCAATGCGCGCCAAAGCAGCATCGTACCTGGCATTGTAATAGTTACTGCTACTCAGCTCACGTAGAGCTTCTGCATCTAGCACCTCACTGTGAGTTGACATACCTGCCGCATATTTCGCCTTGATATTGCGTAGGCTCTCTTCCGATTGTGAAACAGCTTCTTCAACAACCGCAATCCTTAGTTTAGTTTCATTCATCTTAAGCCAGGCAGAACGCACCTCTAGTGTGATGCGATTTTTTAGGTCATTCTCCTGGTCATCCAAAGCAGATTTATGACGCAGTAGCTCTGACTTTTTCTTGCCACTCTGACCCCCATCGAATAGTTTCCATTGCACTCCGATAGTTGCCGACCACTGCCCTTCATATTTTGTATAACTGTTTTCCTGATATTTATAGCCGGTATTAAATGCTATATTAGGCTTAATGGCTGATCTTACCATATCAATATTTGCTACAAGCGATTGCTTCTGATTCTGAATTTTGATCAGTTCGGTGCGGTTTTGTTGGGCCTGCTTGATAAAACTTGCAAGACTACCGCTTATCTCGGTGTGATCGAGGTCTTCTAGGACTACCTTATGCACCAGATCACGACCCAACAAGTAGTTGTATTGCGAACGAGCTAGCTCATTGGCATTTTTTGCTTGCAGCAATGATTGTTTTGCATCAGCCAGCGATGCCTGTACCGATAACAAATCACTTTTGGCTACCATCCCCTGCTCTAATAACTGTTCTACATTTTTGTGATGCGATCTCAAGCTGTTTAACCTAGTCCCAGCAACAATCATCAACCTTCGAGTTCTGAGGATGTTAATATAGCTTTCAGCTACCCTTAATTTAATTGTATTCACCAAAGATTCTTTGTCATTTTCGGCAATCCTTAACCCAACCTCAGCATTTTTTACCGAGCTGGAAATATAGCCACCTGTATAAATTGGCAGACTCATATTTGCGCCGAAGCTATACATTCTTTTCTCACTTACCTGCATCTGCGCCGCACCTGCAATAGATACCTGCGGATTATCGAACCAGGTGTATCCCACATTGCCAGTAACCGATGGCATCCTTTGAGTTTTTGCACCTTCGATACCTATCTGCGCTGCTTCAACCTGCTTAGCGCTGGCCAAAATCATTGGGTTGTGCTTCAGAGCAATATCCCATGATTGCTGCAGATTTTCTGCTCCAGCTAAAGACGCATTAGTCAGTAGCGGGGAAATCACTAGCGTTGCTATTAGCAGTCTTTTTATGAATCTCATAATCATATCTCCGCTGTATTTAGTTTTGGTTTTGTTTCTGCTCTGGATTTACCCTGAAGAATGTAGCATACAAAACAGGTATCACCACCAAGGTTAAAATGGTCGCAAAAGTTAAGCCAGACATAATGGTCACCGCCATACCAATAAAAAATGGATCGAACAGTAGTGGTGCCATCCCTAGTACTGTGGTGAATGCTGCCATTGCTACCGGACGTACACGACTTACCGAGGCATCAAGCACTGCTTGGTATGGGCTTTTGCCTTCTTCCATCTCCAGATTTATCTGGTCAAGCAAGACGATCTCGTTCTTAATAAGCATTCCGGCAAGACTCAAGAAACCGAGAAGTGCCATAAATCCGTATGGGACACCTGACAACAATAATCCCGCAGCCACACCAATTACTGAAAGCGGCAGCCCCAGGAATATTATTATTGGGTGACGGATAGTATTGAATAGGAATACTGATATCAAAAACATCAGCATAAAAGCCAGAGGTACTTTAGCCATTAGCTTTGACTCTGCATCCTTGGCACTTTCGTACTCACCTCCCCACTCCATTTCATAGCCTGGCGGTATCTCTATCGCCTCAAGCCTTGGCTTCATCTTGGCAAATAATACACTCGCATTACCCACCTTTTGATCACACTGCGCAGTTATTGTACGTTTGCGATTACGGCGCCTAACTATTTCGTCTTCCCAATCAACCGAAACCCCATCAACTACCTGCTCAATAGGAATATAACGGTTGGTTACACCGCTATACAGCTGAATATTTTTTAGATCATCATAACCGCGGCGCTCATTTTCCGGTGGACGAACTATTATTGGCTCAATGTCATCCCCTTCACGATATACTCCAGAAACTGTGCCGTTCAGCTGATGTGCTAGTGCCTCATTCAGTTCTGCCCTGGTTATCCCAACGTTGCGCGCCTTGGCCTCATCCATATCAACCTTGATCACTCTAACCTTTTCGCGCCAATCATCCTTCACAACCTTGGCGTTTGCCTCTGAGGCCATGATCTCTTTAGCCTGATCTGCTAGATTGCGCAGCACTTTTATATCCGGGCCACTAAAGCGCATCTCGATCTTGGAACCTTCTCCCGGGCCATATACAAAACGATGTATTTTTTTACGTATATCCGGATGTTTACCTTGCAGATACCCTTCAATCTTTTGTATCTGGGCATTAATCATATGATAATCATCTACATTCACAATTATCTGACCATAACTGCTATCAGCCTCTTCTGGCGCATAGGTCAAAATAAACCTGGTTGCCCCTTTACCAACAAA
>QZLE01000173.1 GCA_004796365.1 Gammaproteobacteria bacterium
AAAAAAGGGCGATATAAAATCGCCCTTTAAAACTAAATAATTACTAAATTATTGAGAATTATTTTCTGCGGATACTAAACCCAAGTAGCAACATCAGCGCAAGCAGTACAGAAGTGCTGCCACCGCCACCGCTTTCTCCTTCATTTTCTCCTTCCTGCTCTCCAACAGAAGGGGTATCACCACCATCGGTGTTGTTGGCATTATCAGGTTCAAATGCCATGGTGATGCCGTAAGTACCCATGTGTGATTCATCAGCTAAGTCAGCAATTATGGTAGCAAAATATTTACCTGGCTCAAGCGAGCGAAAGGCATAAGATGCGCCATCAGGAGTTCCGCTGTAAATGGTGACTTTTTCAGTACCGCTGAAAACAGCCATTTTTAATTCAGAAAAATGATCTGGGAATTGGTAGTCTCTAAGGGTGATTACTCCACTTCCTTTCAACTCAATGTCAAATTCGTACCCCAGGTTTACGTAGTCGCCCATCATAGAGCCGGTTTGTTCATAAATTAGGGTATTAGACAGAAAGTCAATTATCTGCATATTGTACATAGCAGATCTGATATCTCCATTAATAGCAGGTTCAGGGGGAAGTGCATAGATATGTGCCTGATAATTCAGGTTACCGGAAGTCATTACAACAATATCTTCAATAACAGGGTTGTCGTTGGCACAGTAGCTTGGATCATTCACCCCAAACTCAATTGGTAGATATTCGATAATGTCAGTGCCATTTGAAAGTATAAGAGCCAGCTTGGTAAAACGCGCACTCTCACATAGATCAGCAACCTGTAAGAAGGTTTGGCTGGAAAGTTGCGGCAGGTTATCTGTATGCAGGAAGTTTTTACCAATTACAATGGTATTATCATACAGATGAGCATTGGTAACCGAATCTGAAATTCTAACTCCAAAAATCTCTTCCTGGTTTTCAGCATGCTTTACATAGATGCTGATGCTGTAATCACCAGGTGTTAACTCTAGCTCCAAGTCACCTTCAGTAGCAGCCTCGTTGATAACTATATCACCAGTTTCAATTGATTTGATATCGAAAGAAACAGATTCTAGAAATGCAGATTCTGTATTGTCCTGCTCTAGAAATGCCTCTTCTTTTAGGTCGGAAAAGCTGATTACCTGTGAATTTGCAGATGTAACGCTGAACACCCCCTTGAAAGTTTTAATCTCAGTTTCAATTGGCTCCACAGAAACCGGGATAACTGTAGACCATTTAGTAGATGGGTAACCATTTGCATTTTTAACCAGTTTTATCTCAAATAGACCCTCGGTTGCATTATCTGCAAGAATGGCAAGGGTTTTCATGGTGATGATGTCGTCTTTAGATGCTTCGAATTCGTCGCTTACTGCCTCTGTTTCGTCAGTAGCCTTAAGTAAGATTGAATCACTTGGTGAAGTGTAATTTTTTACAATCAGATCAAGTGCCTTTAGTGGTTGAGGATTTGCGATATTCTTCAGATAGATTTGGTATTTGCCGTCTTCTGGGATCGGAACCGGATTATCGAAACTAAAGCCATTTTGCAGGATAACCTGATCGGTTGCCTCTGGCAGAAAGCCAACCTTCATATAAGCCGCTTCTGGATATTGAGCCTGGTCTTCAGCCTTGAGTTCAATAAAATACTGACTGATCTTGTCGGTTAGCTGCTCAGTTTTTCCCAGGATGTAAATTTTATAGATGCCAGCATCTAGATTTTCAGGCATCGATGTGCCCGGTTCATCCATGGTAATAACCAATTGCTGGTCATCTTTCAGTAGCATCGCCTTTAGCTCAGTAAAGGGTTGCAGGTACTCATTGTCAATGTTATCAATTGCTTTGTCAGTAAGGTGCAGTTCAAACCTGCCTGAATCGGCAAGTTCAAATTCACCACTTGCTACACTCATGCCATTGCCTACAAATCCAACTTCATGGATCAGTAGTTCCGGTTCGGCATAGGCCAGGCTGGTACAAACAGACAGTACCACAGCCACAACCGCTTTTATTACAGTTTTTGTGTTCATGGGGTATTCCTCTTTCT
>QZLE01000101.1 GCA_004796365.1 Gammaproteobacteria bacterium
ATTGATAAGCATGATAGGAGCAAGACCACAGGCACCGATACAACGCAGACTGTCTAGAGACCATTTACCATCACTTGATGTTTCGCCATCCTTAATGCCTAGTTCTTCAGATATAACATCAATCAAGTCCATTGCACCTTTTACATAACATGCTGTACCGGTACAGATAGCAATTTTATATTTACCTTTTGGCTCTAGGTTAAAAAATGAATAAAAGCTTATGACGCCGTAAACTTCGGCCAGATGAAGGTTTAACTCTTTGGCAACAAACTTTTGCACAACTTCTGGCAAATAACCAAAAATTTCTTGTGCCTTATGTAAAGTTTGAATCAGGAAGGCTCGATTCTGAACGGCATCTTCACCGATACCTAATGTGCCGATATAGTCGCCGAGCTTTTCAAAGCCCTCTTTAGCGACCTCTCCACAACACGCTGCTGTCATGTTTATCTCCTGTTAATAGTAAAAGTAAAAAGAAATCTAGTCTGAATATTTGATAAGACACTGACATCAGAATATTAGTTATTTTCGATCACTTCGAAACAGCCAGGATCTTATAAAATATTCAGCCCAACTTCCCGCCCAAAGACCAATATCTCCAGATCAGTTAAACTGCCTATTTTCTACTGGCACGGATTATAGCAAAATACAATACAAAAATGACGATTTTTTTGCCCATTTGCACCTACAATACCGATAGGCAATAAGTGTATTTTCTTGCATAGTCACACAAACCACTAATACTCTAATTCACATTTTTGCTTTGTTTTCCGAAACGGCATAAAAGTGCTGGCATATTCAAATCCTTCAACAGTAGAAAAATGCAGTGCATAACACACCTTATCACATTGTTTTTACAATCATTATTATTTTACAAACTAGGCAATCCATATTTCTTCGCGCAATTATTACAAGCAAATTAACTGACTATAAAACTAGGTTTTTACAGCCGTGTCGCCATTAGTATTTTGGTATTATATGCAGCATATTTATTTTAACTTTTGTCTACTACTTAACATTTTTTTATGCATATTTTGTTCATTTTTTCACGATAAAACCTGATTAGGAATAACTAACTTATTATTTGCTAACAAACAAAAAACCTTGCTTTCAAGGCTAAAACAGCTGTAAACCAGGGCGATTTTTTGTTGCTATACTTAGAGGATAATTCATCAACTATTTTGCAGCAATTTATGAATATAAAGTCATTAATGCTATTGCTTCTTTGTCTACTACTCCTGGGATGCGCAGAGGATCCCAATAGCAAAAAGCCCCTAATCGGAACATGGGTATCTAATGCTGAATTGTCGGCAGATTCTGTTACCCAGAGCAAATTAATGACGCACGAACAAAAAAATTACCTAAAGAATACCTTTGGCACCTACAAATATGTTTTCTCGCAAATCAGCGCTACTTATGCGCCAGTTAAGGGGGACCCTAAAGAAAACATTCACTTTGGCTGGAAGGTACTAAAAGATGGCGATGATAAAGTGGTTATCGAGATAAGCGGCTCATTCTCCCGCACCGAAAAGGTTGAGTTTATCCGTTATAATAACTGCATAGGACTTTATAATTATAAATATGATTATGTTGAGTATTTTTGTAAACCTAAACCTTAAACTTTTGCATTAGTTCTGTAATCTTATGAGCTGAATCTGCCAATGTCTTCCCTGACTGAATAACTTGATTTGTACTTGAATTAGTTGTCTGGGTTATCTCGGAGATATTAACTATATTGCGATTTATCTCTTCTGCTACTACAGACTGTTGCTCAGAAGCGGTTGCGATCTGAAAGTTCATATCTTTTATAGATTCAACTGCCTCTGTAATTATACCAAGGATGTCAGAGGCAACATGGGACCGCTCTACACTGGTTTGCGCCTGATCTTTGCCTGTTTCCATTGCACGCACCGCCTGCTCAGCAGTGGTCTGCAGGCGCTCTACAATTGACTTAATTTCTTCTGTTGATTCTTGCGAACGTAAAGCCAGAGTGCGAACTTCGTCAGCTACCACAGCAAATCCTCGCCCCTGCTCTCCGGCACGAGCAGCCTCGATTGCCGCATTAAGAGCAAGCAGATTTGTCTGCTCGGCAATTTCACGAATTACACTTAGAACGGTCCCGATATTTTCACTTTCCTTGCTTAATTCGCCAATAACAATAGAGGCATCATTAACATTTTGTGCCAAGGTAGAGACTTCATTTTGATTTTCCACAACCACATCACGACCTTGTAATGCCTGGGTGTCTGCAGATTCAGCAGCTGCAGCTGCAGTACTGGCATTTAATGAGATATTCTGCGTAGTTGCTGTCATCTGATTCATTGCTGCAGCTACTTTTTCAGATTCCATTAGCTGAGAATTAACTATTTTACTAACTGATGCAGAAACACCATCAAGAGTGGTTGATGCTGAATCAAGTTCAGCTGAAATTCGGCTAATCTTTTGAATTGCATCATTAAACTCGGTTATCATTTTATTAAAGGCTTTTGCCATCACAGCTATCTCTTGTGGCGCATCTTCTTCAGCCATAGTTGTCAAATCAAGATTTTCCGCAGCTGATGACATTAATCCGGAAAACTTATTTATTGGCCTAGTAATCGACCTCATTATAAAAACGCCAGCCCCGATAACCAGAGCAGTGATAACCAGACCAATCATAATACGCTTTAAAAACCTGGCTGCTATTGTCTCTTCAATTTTTTTAGTAATGTGCTCTTTTAGTATCTCTATCTGCTCTTCACTCTTTTTGATTACTGTACGCATTTTGCCCATTATGCCGGCTGAGGGAGTAAGACCAAACTCTTTATTCGCCGCAACAAGCGCCTTAAAATCCTTTTCATATTCCTGCATATTCAGCGTTATCTGGTTTTTCAGTTCAGCTGCCATAAGACTTTCATTCAGGGTTTTATTGAATAACTGCAGGTCTTTATCAAACTTATCAATATATTTTGTATCCAGACGCAACATAAAGTCTTTTTCTCTACGCCTTAACATAAGCATATCGCGCGCTAATTTGTAGTCGCCAATTTTATAAATTGATTCCTCAGCTTTATGAACAGAACTTCGAAGCGATCCGTAGAGACCAGACTTATGGTCAAGGCCAATCTTTTTCTTTAGCTCTACTACCTGCTTAAACTTGTCATTATATTCGTTCAAGGCAATTAACATGCTATCAGACTCATCAGCAACCTTATCTAGTCCAGTTTCTTTGAGGTCATGCTTTAGTTTGCCTATATCTAGCTCTAGGCGTTTATATGTTTCATTAAACTTTTTGAAATACTCAAGGTTATTCGTTGCAAGGAAGTCTTTTTCATGCCCTCTAAGCTCCTTCTCATCGGCTTCAACTCGATAAACTTCGGCATGTAATTCATATAGGGTGCCTGTTTTCCTATTCCCATTTATTTGTATTAGCATTAGCACGATAATGCTGGTAATTGCTAAAACGGATAACGCTGTAACTTCTTGTTTCACAGAAAATTTAAACATAATACCCACCCTTGTCCATAGCATGTATTTGGCAAATCAAATCCATACAATAAAGTTTAGTTCAGAATTAGTTTTTTTGTTCTATGATAGGAAGTTAAAGTACTGAGTTGGGGCATTGAACACACCCATTTTGGCTGATCTGTATCAACTAAGTAGCGAAATTAGAATTCCAATAATGATCATCACTGCGATAAAAACAGCCAAACCATTAAATATTACGTTGGCTGTATGATCTTTTTCCTGAAGATGGTATTGCTGTTTTTCCGGCACAGCGGGCCGTGGCTTTTCTTCAGATATACCACTGCTCAGTGCCTCTTGCTCAAGTTGCAATTCCATTTGCTCAATAACTTGCAGAGCCTGGCCTTTTTGCGAGTACCTCACCAGCAAGTCAATAAGAGGCGTCCCACAGCTACAGCAGGTTGACTTACTAAACTGTGTGCTTTGCTCAAATCTTGGATATATACCTACGGCGTCAAGGCGGGATTCTATTTCAGCAGCTTCTTGTTTGGTATTGCAGGTTCTAATCAGGGTGAAATCATCTACTGAATTTGTTGGGTCACTCATTTAGTTATCTTGGTCTGAAATTAAAGGCATAATGGAAACCGTCTGCGCCCTTTCTTGTGAATGGAGGTTTCTCGTGGAAGGCTTCTGAGCAAAAAGTTTCAAAAGCTAGCACATATTAAAAGGTTATCACAGACGGATTACAATAATATTTTACTGAACTTCACTCATGTTTCCTGCAACGACAAACCTGCCTTTGTCATTAACATCTACACGAATAATATCAACTGTAGCTTTTAGTGCATTTAGTTGATTTGTATTTGGCAACACTTCTATGACAATTTTTTGTCCAACCTTCAGGTTGTGGTCAGTATTAAACATGATTCCGGTTGCACTTAGGTCTTCAGTTTGCCCTATATACTTTTCTGAAGAACCTTCGACGGTATATTGCACTTCTGCCTCTACCATCATTCTAAAAAAATCACGCTTTTCCCTGTATCCTTTATCGTTTAGTGCCATTACAACTCCAAAAATAATTTAAATTAGTTTAAAACGGTCTTGCCTTCTCTTTGTTCACGCAGACTTTGGGCCTGACGCCATAATACGTGCTGAACCAGCAGTTCTCTGTCTGAATCCCTTACATGAATAAAACAAACTGCAACTTCGTATCCTGCTTTTTTGTCTTCTCTTTTGGTACTGCGAATCACCTTACCCAAAGTTCTAAGCCCAGCATGCGAAGGCAGCAAACCTAGCTTAATTTCCAGAACTGCTCCTTCAGAAATATCTACATGAGAGTCAAAAGACATTCCGCCAGCGCCAAGATTTACTTTACGCCATAAGTGTTCGTCTGACCCCATGTTTTGAATCAGAAGAACCTTAGCTATCATATCCATCTTTTTATCGATTAAAGCGAGATATTGGGCCACTTGCGGCGAAGTCCTTTCAACCGAGCGCTTTAAAACAACCATCTCCTGCTTAAGTTCTGCAAAATCTGAAGATAGGGAAAAAGCATTGGGCAAAGGGGTGCGCAATCTATCAAGTGTTATCTGAACCTCTTCCTCAGGTATCAACCGGTATTTCAACATTACATGATCATCAATGCGGAAGTATTTTCTCCTATCACTCATGTGATCATGCACAGGCGCATCATCAGATTCACCCATTAACCATCTCCTTGGTGCTATTGTTCTTTCCTGAAAAAGCATTTCCATATACTTTATCAGATGTCGCTTCAAAAAAATTAACGCAAAGGTGTGACTTTGCTTATATTTTTTTACTCACTTTAACCTTCGGTTAAAGGCCAAGGCTTCCTGCCTTGGATTAGATACTATAAATCATATATATTTTATTGTCAGATAATAGTAGCGGAAAATCAACCTAAAACTGTGAATCATCCAACTCAATATCTCTGCCTTTAATAATTGTTATCTCTACTCTTCTATTAAGTGCCCTTCCCTCAGGCGAATCATTATTTGCAAGCGGGTCAAAACCCGCCATACCCTGCACAGTCATTCTTCTTTCTTCAATAACACCTTCCTGCAACAGCCTTTGCACTACTGACGACGCACGTGCTGCTGACAGATCCCAATTCGAGCGATAATTTCTACTTTTGACCTGGACATTATCAGTGTGACCGCTAACAACAATTCTACCCTCAACGGTTTCCAATACCGTTGCAACCTTACCAAGCACAAACCCAAATGGCTCTTGAATCTCTTCGCTCCCAGGAGCAAACGACCCTTTCTCCTGAATCCGGATAATAATCTTACGACCTTCACGAATAATATCTATAAGCCCCTGGTCCATTTCGTCTTCCATCTCTTCCTGGATCATTTCAGCATCTAGTTGAGCGGATTCTTCCACAGATTGTTCGATTAACTCTGCAATATATTGCTGTTTAGCTGTGGTACCCTCCAACCCTTCGGTTGTGGCACTTCCCATGGTACCAGCCTGCTTTCCTTCATCAGTTTTCTTACCCAGCGCTGCACTTTCCCCTTGGCCAGCACCAGTATCTCCCTGCGGGTCACCCTCCTTTTCAACATCTAGCCAACGTTGCATGGTTGGCGCAGTTGCCTGAGTTACAATTGTCAAAGGGGAGCTACTTGGCTTACCGGGGGAGAATTCACGGGCTACAAAACTAGTACCCATTGGGGATTCTTTAGCAAATACTTCGCGCTGCACACCGAAAGCCTCACGCATGGATCCAGCTACCTGTTTATATTTTTGCAGATCCATTTCTGAGAAAGCCAGCAGAAGTACGAAGAAACACATCAAAAGCGACATTAAATCGGCGAATGTCGCCATCCAAGCCGGGGAGCCACCTCCTTCGCTTTTGCTTTCTTCTTCATCCATAGCGCTCTACCTTTGCAAAGGGCGACAACTACTCGCCACCCTCTTCAGTAAACTCAGCCCTTGCCTTGGCAGGAAGATAGGTTTTAAGCAGTTCTTCAATCACTCTAGGGTTTAGACCTTCCTGAATGGAAATAAGTCCCTGCAATATCAAGGTGCGATTAATTTTTTCTTCGTCGTTACGGATATCTAGTTTCTTAGCTATCGGCAAAGCAAGTACGTTTGCGA